>CAZRUL010000005.1:44214-47886 GCA_964603245.1 uncultured Piscirickettsiaceae bacterium | reverse complement strand
TGTTGATTGATGGCAAGTAAATTATCGCCGATTTGTAGCCCCGAATGCGCCGCAATACTGCCCGCCTCAATACTGCCAATCATCGGTTTGATGCCCGTTGTGCCGAGTATAAAAATCCCCGTGTAGAGCACAATCGCAAAGATAAAATTCGCTGCTGGCCCTGCCAGCACCACCGCCAGACGTTTGTAAACCGTTTGGCGATTAAATGCGCGGTGCTTTTCCGACTCACTGACGGACGCTTCGTTTTCGTCCAGCATTTTGACAAATCCGCCCAACGGCACGACGCACAGAGTAAATTGAGTTTCGCCCCATTGCCACGATTTTAAAATTTTGCCAAAGCCGATTGAAAACCGAAGCACTTTGATGTTTAATTTTTTAGCCACCCAAAAATGACCAAATTCGTGCACGGCGACCAAAATGCCGATGGCAACCAAAAACGCACCCAGTGAAATTAAAAACGAAAGCACCATAATAATTTTTTAAACGATTGCCAGTTTTATTGTCTCAATAATATTGGCTGGGAAATGCCGTTTAAAGTTGGCTGTGACTGTGTCCTGCGGCTTTTAATTTTTGCAAATAATCCGCCCAAAGTGCGTCATAATTGGTGGCGATTTTATGCAAATGAGACCAAGAATAAATTCCCGTGTCGTGTCCATCGCTAAAAAACAACACCACCGCATAATTGCCTGTTGGCTTAATTTGTGCAATCGTCACGCCTTCTTTGCCGATTTGCAAAGTTTCCTGACCCGGGCCGTGACCGACGACTTCAGCAGAGGGCGAAAAAATCCGCAAATATTCGCTACTCAGTGGATAATCAACGCCGTCAAACGTGATGGTTAATAGGGTTTTTGCTTTGTTTAAAGTAAGATTGCTTGGGATTTTCATAAGGGTTTTTTGAGCGTATTTGTGAGCAGATTTGTTGCGCCATTTTAGCGAAACTCTGCCCGATTTGCGTGTATTTTGTTTGCGTTTATTGGCGTTTGACAGCCAGATTTTTGCGCTGATTTGTTTGTTGATTTTTTTTAATTTTAATCTTTATTTTTAATTTTTTTGGTGGCACATAATAATACAATGAAAATTCAGTTCACAAAAATGCACGGACTTGGCAATGATTTTGTGGTGATTGACAATCTGGCGCAAAAAATTCAGCTGAGCAAAGCACAAATTCAGGCATTAGCGCATCGTAATTTTGGCATTGGATTTGATCAAATGTTGCTGGTTGAGCACTCGGAGCGCGCGGATTTTCGCTATATTATTTACAATTCAGACGGCTGCGAAGTGGAGCAATGTGGCAATGGGGCGCGTTGTTTTGCGCGTTTTGTGCGGGCAAAAGGGCTGAGCGACAACAATCCGCTGAGTGTGGAGACGCGCTCGGGCGTGATTAGTTTGCGCATTCATTCAGATAATAGTGTGAGCGTTGATATGGGCGCGGCGAGTTTTTTGCCTCAAGATTCGGGTTTTAAATGTGTCACAAAAGCAAAAACTTATCAGCTGGATAATCACACATTTGGCGTGGTTTCAATGGGCAATCCGCACGCGGTGATTTGTGTTGAGCCCTCTCAAACAGCGGAGGATTTTGCAAATTTGGACATCAATCCGATTGCTCAATTGCTCCAAAATAATGGCGCATTTGCCCACAGTGCGAATATTGGTTTTATGCAAATTTTGTCGCGACGGGAAATCGCTTTGCGGGTGTATGAGCGTGGCGCTGGAGAGACGCTGGCCTGTGGCACGGGGGCGTGTGCGGCGGTGGCTCACGGAATTGATTTGGGACGATTGGATAAATCGGTATCGGTGTTATTGCGCGGCGGGTGGGCGAGTGTTGAGCAATTAAACAATCGACATTTGCTGTTGCGCGGGTTGGCTGAGTTTGTGTTTGAAGGGGAGATTGATATTTAAATCAGCAAAATTTTAATCTTTAAAAACTAGTGGTTTGGTTTTCAAATTAGTTTTTTTTAATGTTTTAAATACGTGTAAAAAAATAATTAAACAACGTTTAAAAAAATCTTATTTTAAAAAAAATACTTAAAAAAAAGTATCAAAAAAATTTAACAAAGCATCAAAAATCGCTCCATCAAAACCCATCAAAAATACGCAAAAACAACCACAAATTATTGATGATAATTCGGTGCTTCTTTGGTAATTGAAACGTCGTGCACGTGGGATTCCACCATTCCCGCAGAAGTGACTTGCACGAATTGCGCTTGCGTGCGCATTTTTGCCAACGTGTCGCAGCCCACATAACCCATACTGGAGCGCACTCCGCCGATCATTTGGTGAATAATTGGGCGGATTGAGCCTTTGAACGGGACGCGTCCTTCAACGCCTTCGGGGACGAGTTTGTCGGCTTTTGAGTCGGCTTGAAAATACCGATCCGATGAGCCGTGTGCTTGATTCATCGCACCTAAAGAGCCCATTCCGCGGTAGGATTTGTAAGATCGCCCCTGATACAATTCAATCTCGCCAGGGGATTCTTCGGTGCCTGCGAGCATTGAGCCCAACATCACGCAATATGCGCCCGCGGCAAATGCTTTGGCAATGTCGCCCGAGTAGCGAATCCCGCCGTCAGCAATCAGCGGAATACCTGTGCCTTTGAGTGCGTTTGCCACATCAGAAATGGCAGTAATCTGCGGCACGCCAACCCCTGCCACAATGCGCGTGGTGCAAATACTGCCCGGGCCAATGCCCACTTTGACGCAATCCGCTCCTGCTTTGACCAAATCCAGTGCAGCCGCCCCTGTGGCAATATTGCCCGCGATAATGTCCAAATTTGGATGGGTTTTTTTGGTGGCTGCCACGCACGTCAGCACGCCCTGAGAATGTCCGTGTGCGGTGTCAATCACAATCACATCCACGCCTGCTTCAACCAATGCATTGATACGCTCGCTGGTGTCCGCACCGATACCGACCGCCGCCCCGACCCGCAAACGCTCTTGTGCATCTTTACAGGCATTGGGAAAGTCGGTGGATTTTTGAATGTCGCGCACCGTAATCATTCCGTTGAGTTGATGCGCGTCATTGGTAATAATCACCCGCTCAATGCGATGTTGTTGCAATAGAGCTTTGACGCTATCCATCGCCAACCCCTCGGACACGGTGATGAGTTTGTCGCGCGGTGTCATCAGATCCTCCACCAATTTATCCAAACGCGTTTCAAACCGCACATCTCGGCTGGTAATCAGCCCGACAATTTTATGATTTTCAATCACTGGTAACGCCGAAATGTGGTGACGATTTTGCATATTCAGCATCTCAGCAATCGTGGCTTTTGGTGAGATCGTAATTGGATCGCGAATAATGCCCGATTCAAAGCGTTTGACAATTGCCACTTTGCGCGCCTGTTCTGCCACCGACATATTTTTATGAATAATCCCAATACCGCCTTCTTGCGCCATCGAAATGGCTAATTTTGCACCAGTTACCGTGTCCATCGCCGCGGACAAAATCGGCGTATTTAGGGTAATATTTTTGGTCAATTGGGTGGTCAAATCCACTGCTTTTGGCATCACGGTGGAATGCGCTGGCACTAAAAGCACGTCATCAAATGTGTAGGCGATTTTTAATAAATTCATAGTGAGGTGTCCAAAACTGTTGGAAAAATAGGGCGTTATCGGCGGCTAATAGCGTTTTCTGGGGCGGATAAAATTGGGCAAAATAAAGCCGATTAGCATT
>CAZRUL010000005.1:37206-44114 GCA_964603245.1 uncultured Piscirickettsiaceae bacterium | reverse complement strand
CTAATAGCGTTTTCTGGGGCGGATAAAATTGGGCAAAATAAAGCCGATTAGCATTCCGAAAAACAGCACAATTGCGCCGACAATAAACCAATTTCTTGCGCTAATTTCTTGGTTGTTGGTTTGATTATTGTCGGTGAGTAATTGGACTTCGGTTTGTAACTGTAGAATTTTGGTGGTGAGTTGCTCGTTTTGATGCTCAAGTTTGAGCGCGTCTTGATAAATTTGCTCCACGTGTAATTTTTCGGATTTATATTTGCTGGTTTGAACCGCGAGCGTGGCGTTTTTGATTTTGAGTTGTTTGATGTTTTGTTGTAATTTTTTAATCAGTTGTTTGTGTTTTTCGATGGTCAATCGGTCGGTATTGCTGGCGTTTTTTAAGACTTTTAAAGCCTCTCTCGCAGGTGGCTCACTGGACAAATAACGCGAAATAATCCAGCCCGTTGAGGCATCAAATTGGACTTTTGTCCAGCCATCGTCGGTGGTTTGAAGGATTTCTAATTTGGAGCCTGAGGGCATAGCGCGCACGATATTGTCGCCAAATTTGTGATCAGAGCGCATCGGAATATCCAGCTGATCGGTAATATAAACGTAGGATTTTGCTCGTGCTGAAAAATTCGCAAACATAAAAACGAGCAATAAAATAACAATCTGGGCAGGTTTCATAGGGCTGATATTTTGGTGAGTTGTTGGGCAAAATCGTGGAGCGCATTTTCAACACTGGCGAGTTTTTCGCGTTCTTTATTAACCACCGATTCGGGCGCATTATTGATGAATTTTTGATTATTCAGTTTGTTGGAAAATTGGTCTTTTTGTTTGCTGAGTTTGGCGATTTCTTTGTTGAGACGGGCGATTTCTTGCGCTTTGTCAATCAATCCTGCGAGCGGAATAAAGAGTTTCATCTTGTTAATCAGCGCGGTGGCTGACTCGGGCGCCTCAACATTTGCTGGGATGATTTCAATGCTTGAGAGTTTTGCCAGTGCTTTTAAAATAGGGCGATTGTTTGCCAAATAAAGCGCGTCTTGCGTGTTGAGATTTTGCACCAAACAGGGCAGAAGTTTGGCGGGGGCGAGTTTCATTTCGCTGCGAATTTGACGCACGCCGAGGGTAAAAGTTTGAATCCAGTGAATCTCTGTCTGCGCTTTAGTGGCAATTAAATCGTGCTCAATTTTTGGATAGGGCTGAGCCATCAAACTGCCTTTGTCGGTGTTTTGAATGGCACAACATTGGGCGAAAATTTCCTCAGTAATAAACGGCACAACAGGATGCAACAGGCTGAGAATTTCATTTAAAACGCGCAATAATGTGGTTTGCGTGCCCGCTTTAGTCGCCTCATTTTGTAGCAGTGATTTGGCGATTTCCACATACCAATCGCAATAATCGCGCCAAACAAATTCATACAATACCTGTGACATTAAATCTAGGCGATACTCGCTCAAATGTTTTTCCACTTTGATTTTAGTGGTTTGTAGGCGTGACAAAATCCACTGGTCGGCGGGGGATAATGGAGCGCCCGAGTCCAGCGTTGCGCCCTCAAGTTTGATCAAAACAAAGCGCGAGGCATTCCACAATTTGTTGCAGAAATTGCGATAGCCTTCCACCCGTTTTAAGTCAAATTTGATGTCGCGCCCGAACGAAGCGAGTGCCATAAACGTCCAGCGCAATGCGTCGGTGCCAAATGCGGGAATGCCCTGCGGAAATTCGGCTTTGGTTTGTTGTTTGATTTTGCTCGCCATCGCGGGCTGCATCATTCCTTGGGTTCTTTTTTCCAGTAAATCCGTCAAAGAAATGCCATCAATTAAATCAATCGGATCCAACACATTGCCTTTGGATTTGGACATTTTTTGCCCGTTTCCGTCCAAAATCAAGCCCGTAATATAAATGTCTTTGAAGGGGACTTCGCCAGTAAATTTTAGCCCGAACATAATCATTCTAGCCACCCAAAAGAAAATAATATCAAAGCCAGTGACCAGCACATCGGTGGGATAAAAGCGCGCCAAATCGGGCGTTTTCTCGGGCCATCCCAGCGTTGAAAACGGCCACAGAGCGGATGAAAACCAAGTGTCTAAAACGTCATCGTCTTGCCTGAGTGCCACCCCAGCTCCCGCTTGCTGCTGCGCTTCTGCCAAAGAGTTGGCGACAAAAATATTGCCCTCATCGTCATACCAAGCGGGAATGCGATGCCCCCACCAAATTTGGCGAGAAATGCACCAATCATTGATATTTTCCATCCAATTAAAATACGTTTTTGACCAATTTTCAGGCACAAAACGAATCTCGCCATTTTTCACCGCATCAATAGCAGGCTGTGCTAGCGGGGCGATTTTGACAAACCATTGATGGGTTAAATAGGGCTCAATGATGGCGTGCGTTCGGTCGCCACGTGGCACCATCAGCGTGTGTGGTTCAATTTTTTCTAACAATCCTTGCGCGTCTAAATCTTTGATGATTTGTTGGCGCGCGCTAAATCTGTCCATTCCGAGATAGGCGCTGGCGATTGCGTCGTTAATTTTGCCATCGTCAGTGAAAATGTTGGTCACTTTAAGATGGTGGCGTTGCCCCATTTCGTAGTCGTTAAAATCGTGTGCGGGCGTGATTTTGACGCAGCCAGTGCCAAAATCCATCGTCACATAATCATCGGCAATGATGGTGATTTTTTGTTGGGTTAATGGTAAATCAATGGTTTTGCCGATGAGATGAGTGTAGCGTTTGTCGTCGGGATGCACTGCTACCGCGCTATCGCCCAGCATCGTTTCGGGGCGTGTGGTTGCCACGACTAAAAATTCGTTTGAGTCCGTAATAGGGTAGCGAATATGCCACAGTGAGCCTTGCTCTTCGGTGTTAATCACCTCCAAATCAGACACCGCGGTGCGCAGCACGGGATCCCAATTGACCAAACGTTTGCCGCGATAAATCAGCCCCTCTTGATGCAGCTGGACAAATACTTTGTTGACGGCATTCGACAATCCTTCGTCCATTGTGAAGCGTTCTTTTTGCCAATCAACCGAGCTGCCCAAACGGCGCATTTGTGCGGTAATTGTGCCGCCAGATTGTTGTTTCCAGTCCCAAATTTTTTGGGTAAATTTATCGCGCCCCAGCTCAACTCGGGTGATATTTTGCGCTGCTAATTGACGCTCAACCACCATTTGTGTGGCAATGCCAGCGTGATCGGTGCCTGGTTGCCAAAGGGTTTGATCGCCACGCGCCCTATGATAGCGGGTGAGCACATCCATAATCGTGTGCTGAAACGCGTGCCCCATATGCAAACTGCCAGTAATATTTGGCGGCGGCAACATAATGCAATAAGCGCGATCGCTAGTAGAATTTAAATCAGAAGAGGAGAGATTTTGCTGCGCCCAAAACGTGCGGTATTTTGTCTCAATTTGTTGGGGATTATAGGTTTTTTCCATGGCAGTCAATCTATGGATGAAACCGCGCGATTATACCAATGAAATAGTCTAATAATGGCGATTTTAGCAACCCAACGCGCTAGAATTGAGTGCAAAATTTGAGCGTTTTTCGTTTGGGTTTTGAACGATTTAATCGTATTTTTTGCGTCTGGATAATGCATGCGCAATGGTGTTAATATCGGCGTATTCCAATTCGCCACCAATCGGAATGCCGTGCGCGATGCGGGTAATTTGGACATTAAATTGTTTGGCAAGATTGCTAATATAGTGCGCGGTGACTTCGCCTTCAATCGTGGCATTGGTGGCTAAAATCACCTCTTGAATGTCGTTTTGGCGCAATTTTTCGCTCAATTCGTCCAGCCCCAAATCGCTCGCATCAATCCCGTCAATCGGTGAAAGATAGCCACTCAGCACAAAATATTTGCCCTGATAAATCCCACTTTGCTCAATCGCATAAATATCGGGCGGCGTTTCCACAATACACAGCTGAGTGCCATCGCGGGCGTGATTGCCGCAAATATCGCACAGCGTTTTTTCGCTCAGGGTGCGACACGAGCTGCAATGTTTGACATTTTCCATCGCATCCATCAGTGCTTTTGCCAGTGCCACGCCGCCTTCACGATTGCGTTCAAGCAAGTGATACACAAAGCGCATCGCGGTTTTTGAGCCCACCCCAGGCAGGGTGCAAAAAGCTTTGCTGAGGGTTTCAATCATCGCGGTTATTTTTGAATACAATCATTATGTCGGCTCAATCGGAAAATTAAAGGCGCAATAAATTAGTTATTAAATGAGTCATTAAATCAGCTACTAAATCGGCAGATTAATGCCGCCCGTCACGCTTTTCATTCGTTTGCTGGAAATATCAGAAATTTGCTGGGTCGCATCATTAATCGCGGTGAGAATCAAATCTTCCAGCAGTTCCGCATCATTTAATTGCGCTGGCTCAATTTTCACCGATGTCGTGCGATAATCGCCATTGAGCGTGATTTGAATCGCACCATTTGCAGCAACGCCAGTCACGCTCATTTGCTTGATTTCTGCTTGTGCTTTTTGCATATCTTGCTGGATTTTTTGCGCTTTTTTCATCATTCCAGACATTGAGCCTTTAAACATCGTGTTCTCCTAAAGTTTTATAAAATTGGTTTTTTAAATGAATTTAATGGGTCTTTTCAGCGGAGATGGTTTTAATGCTTTGAACATCCACTGGCGCGCTGAAGATTTTTTGCAATGCCAAAACCGCGGGATCGGCTAAAAATTGTTGTTGTATTTTATGGATTTTTTGCGCTTCTGCTTGTTTCTCTTTTTGTCCGAGCGTGAGGCTGGCGATTTCTGCCAAGTTGATTTTAAGACATAATTGAGAAAAATGGCTTTGGAGTGCGGTTTGTATTGTGTATTGCACCGTTTTGGTGAGTAAATTTTTGAATTTTGGATTGAGGCTGAGCGTTAAAATATTGTGGCTAAAATCCTCAAACAACATTTCTTTGACGAGCATTGCCGGCCCGCTTAATTTTAGAGATTTGGAGATTTGTTCCCAATCGTTTTGATGGCGTAGTGTGGGATTTTGAATCGTTTTCGAAATTTTTGCAGTTGCTGTGACCGTTGCTAAGACAGGCGTTTTAGGGGGTTGTTTGCGTGTTTGCGCGCTTTGTTGTGGGTTTTTTTGCGTGCGTTTCGTTGTGTCTTGTTTTGAATTTTGCGCTTTGTCGTGTTTTGTATTTTGTGGATTTTTTGGCGTGTTTTGCTCAGTGATTAGTTTTTTTTTTCGCCCGAACTTTGCGCGTTCGAATGAAAGGCGAGCATTCTGAGGAGCGTCATTTCCAGACCGATTTGCTCGCTCGGCGCATTCAACATATCTTTGCTGCCGTTAATCGCGATTTGGTAAAAAAGTTGCAAATCATAATGGGAGATTTGTTTGGATAATTGCGCAATTTCAGTGCTCACATCAGCGGAACTAGTGATTTGTGCAACCGTCATTTGATGAAAAATATGGGTTAAATCGTTCAAAACCTGGGTCATATTTTCGCCTTTGCGCCCCATCGTTTTGATTAAATCCAGCACAGATTCGCCATTTTGATTGAGCAAAGCCGTGGTGAGCTCGAGCACGTCGTTATGACTGACCAGCCCGAGCATCGCTTTAATGTCTTTAGTGGTCACGGTTTGGTTGCCATAAGCAATAGATTGGTCCAGCAGGCTGAGTGCATCGCGCATTGAACCTGTGCTGAAATCGGCGATTTGATCCAGCGCTTTTTGCTCGTAAGTGAGGGCCTCTGCTTCCATAATAAATTTCAACTGAGCAGAGATTTCGGCTTGCGTGAGTTTTTGCAGAGTGAATTGCAAACAGCGCGATAAAACCGTAATTGGTAGTTTTTTTGGATCGGTGGTGGCAAGCAAAAATTTAATATGCTCGGGTGGCTCTTCCAAAGTTTTGAGCAGTGCGTTAAAACTGCTTTTTGAGAGCATATGCACCTCGTCAATGAGGTAGATTTTGTAACGATTTTTGGTCGGCATATATTGCGCGTTTTCCAAAATGTCGCGCATATTATCAACGCCCGTGTGCGAGGCAGCGTCTAATTCAAGCAAATCAATCGATTGCCCCTGATCAATTTCTATGCAGGTAGCACATTTGCCGCACGGGGTTGCGCTTACGCCTTGTTCGCAATTAATAGATTTGGCGAAAATTCGGGCGATGGTAGTTTTGCCCACGCCACGCGTGCCAGTGAATAAAAAAGCGTGGTGCAGATTGTTAAGATTTAGCGCATTGATTAGGGTTTGGACAATGTGCGTTTGCCCGACCATTTCGGTGAATGTGTGCGGGCGGTATTTGCGGGCTAAAACTTGATAATGATCACTCATTGAACGGGTATTTTGCAGAGAATTTTGATTAAAAATGGCGGTGCTGAGAATAACTTCTGGCACATAAAAAAATTATTACCGTTGCTTCCTTCCGAATCTGGCGGGGTTCATAATCATCTATTGCTAGCGCACCCTCGGCACCACCGCGCTCCATTTTACGCAATTTAATTCTGGGTATTTTAATTATCTTGCGTCAAAAAATCAGCGCGCGGTTTGGGTGATTGGGCAAAACTTTTTAACGCAGAATAGTTAGCGCAAAAATTGATTAATGCGCAGTTGCTTGGTTTTTAAAACCGAGGCTTGAATCAGCCCATTTTGTTTGAAATTTTTCAAAATACGTCGGACGATCGGCGTGCTTTGAGCGATGCTCATTCCTGTTTTGAGATCGGGATGATAGAGTAATTTGAGCAGCAAATAATCCAGCCCAGTGAGTAAATCCAACACGCTTTTATCGTTAGCAATGGAGGGATAAACCCAGTCAGAATCGTTCGTCAGCCCCATACTTTGAGTCAGTTCTTCAACAATACACGACGGCAACAAACCGCGAGACATCACTTGATCCAGGGGAATAATAGCGGTGGCGCGCGTGATTTGAAATTTTTTATTGTAGTGATAAGCGACGAGACAATTGCTGGTATTGTGCAGATT
>CAZRUL010000005.1:24700-37106 GCA_964603245.1 uncultured Piscirickettsiaceae bacterium | reverse complement strand
TAGAATTGTTTGCGGGTGAAAATGATTTTAAAATTGGCCGTTTGAGTGCTGGCAACGCGCGTGATATTGGCCTTGGTAATTTTGGTTAAATCTTTGAAGTGATATTGCACGAGTTGCTCGGCAATTTCAATCGGGGCGGTGATTTTAAAATATTGGATTTGATAACGAATGGGGGCTTGCCAGCGAATCAGACCGCGTCGCCGTTTTAGGCTGTATTCGTTTTTATAAGCAATTTCAAAAAAAGCTTTTTCAATATAATCCAATTGTTGCCACGGCGCTTGGTTTTGACTGTCCAATTGTTGCGGACTGAGTGCTGTGGCGTTTTGTAAAAATCCAATCAAAATGAGGAAAAACAGCAACTTGCGACTGAAATCGAGCATTTAAATTTTTGCAGAAATTTCGCGCAATGGATTGATTGATTTTTGATTATCAAGTAATTATTAAGCGATTAGCACATAATTATCGGGCAGCCAGTCGGCGCTTTATTGCTCATTCAGCGCGCCACTAAAGCCTCGGGTGACTGGTTTGGTGAGGTAGGTAAATAGTGAGCGTTTGCCTACTTTCATATCTACTGTGCCAGACATTCCCAGTTTGATTTGGATTTGTTTGGATTTGTCACTATTTGGATTTTCTACGCCATCAATTTTGATATTGACTTGATAAAACGGCATATCTTTGCCAGTTTCGTCTTTTTCATTGAGTGTGTCTGAGCTGATGTGAATCACAGTGCCGACGAGTCCGCCAAAAATACTATAGTCAAATGCGTCTAATTTAATGCTGGATGTCATACCTAATTTTAAGCGTCCGACATCCACGGGGTTGATTTTGGTTTCCAGCACCACGCCGCCTAAAGAGGGTGAGATTGACATCAGTTCTTCGCCTTGTCTCAGCACGCCACCGACGGTGGTTACTTTAAGAGATTTGATGATGCCAGACATTGGCGAGCGGATTTCGGTGTATTTTAAAATGTCTTGTTGCTCTTTTAATTGGTGCAAACCTTTGGATAAATCGCCTTCAATTTGTTCAATTTCTAAGCGTATTTTTTCGTAATATGAATTTTTAACTGAGGAGAGTTTTCTTTGTAATTCTAATATTTTTTGTTTGGCTCTTAAAACTTCAATCTGGCTCACATCGCCGAAAGTTACCAGATTTTTAATCAATTTCCATTCTTCTGTGCTGATGTCTAAGGCTTGTTTTAGCATAAAAACTTCTTCGTTTAGCGTGCGTTTTTTCTGTCTAAACAATGCTTTTTGAGCACTCATAAAATTTGGATAAAGTTTGCTAAGTTTGGTAAAAACTAATTTTTCACCAGAGGCTTCAGCTTTGGCTCTGGTTAAAGAGGCTTGCAAATGGGCGACTTGGGATTCAATTTGTTGATAGCTTGCTTGAACACGCCCCTGTTCTAAAGTGGCTAATAGTTGATTTTTTTCCACCGAATCACCTTCGCTCACCAGCAATTTTGACAGCACGCCGCCATCGGCTGATTGAATAATTTGGGTGTGTCCGTTCGCTACAATAGAGCCTTGAGCGCGAATGGTTTCGTCAATATCAAAGGAAATTGCCCAGATTAAAAAAACCAAAAAACCACCCAGCAATAAATAGGAGACTGAAAATGATTTTTCTATTTTGTGTAATATTGTTTCAATTGACATAAATTTATGGAGTGACTTTAGGATTGAGCAGGCTTGGGTTGAGCAGGTTTATTGGAGCGTAATTTAGCAATCACATCGGCTTTTTTGCCATCTAAAACGATCTGAGAATTGCCCATAACGATGAGCCGACTGACCAAATCTAGCATCTCTGTTTTGTGTGTGACCAGTATTAATGTGTCGGTGGGTTTGATGAGTTGTTTGAGTGCGACGATTAAATTGAGCTCTAAATTTCGATCAACGGAGGCAGTGGGTTCGTCCAATAACCAGATTTTTGGCTTTCTAAGAGCAACCCGCGTGAGGTTGACTAATTGACGTTGTCCGCCTGATAAGCCTTGCCCGCCCTCAAATATTTCTTGTTGCAAGCCTTTGTCGCTTTTGGCAATCACATTTTCAAGCAAGCCCGTGAGTTTGCACATTTTGAGAATGACATCATCGCCAGGATCGTTTAAACCTAGGATTAAATTTTCACGCAAACTGCCTTTAAACAGCCGACCCTCTTGTTGCAAATAGCCAATATTTTCGGATAAAACGGTTTTAGAAACATGCGCCAAATCCATATCGTCTATTAAAATGCGCCCAGTATTGGGTTTATACATTCCGCTGAGCAGACGCAGCAGGGTGGTTTTGCCTGAGCCGATTGTGCCCAAAACGCCAATTTTTTCACCTGGCATAATTGAGAGTTTGGGCAATAAAAGGGCGACTTTGCTACCATAATTCATCTGCGTTTTTGGTTCAATTTTGTAGCCACCTTGCAGGTTTTCAGGAACGATGGGCTGATCAATGTCGTCGTAATCATTTTTCAAAGTCCATAAAACATCTAAGGCTTTAATGGTGGCTTTGGTGTTTGCCCATTGCACCAAATGATTGGGAATTTGTGCCACAGGAGAGAGCACACGCCCCGATAGAATTGAGCAGGCAATCAATCCACCCATGGTTAAAACGCCTTCGCCAATGAGCAATGCACCCGAGGCCACCATCAAAATAAATGAAGATTGCTGAAACAGCGCCACCATATATTGAGAATAATCCGTAACTCGCTTCATTTCTAACTCGTAATCGCGCGCCTCATCGGTGGTATTCATCCAATTAGACAACATCCGCCAGCCACCCTGACCTGATTTAATGGTTTCAGCGCCTTCAATGACTTCCACTAAAAGCCCAGTTTTTAAATTAACCGAGGCGTTAATGTTGTCTGCTAATGCCTCCACTTTGGTGCGAAAATACATACCCACTGCCAATGCTAGCACGAAAAATAACACAGGAATTAGCACCAAATAGCCGCCAATAAGTGAAATCAGGGCAACGTAGAATAAAACAAAAGGCACGTCCACGACCAAATAAGTCGTCACAGAAGAGAGAAAAGAGCGCACCGATTCGTAGCCACGCATTTGTGAAGCCAAACTGCCGACGCTGTTTGGAATTTGATCCAATCTCAGGGCTAAAAAACGTTTATAAACATCTCTTGAGAGTCGTCTATCAATGCGTTCAATCAGTTTTTCGTATAAGCCAGCGCGCACAAGTTTGGCGAGAAATTCTATGAAAATGATGAGCATTACGCCCAGAGTTAAGACTAGCAAAGTTTGCTCGGCCGAGGTCGGCACTACTCTATCGTAGATTTGCATCGAGTAAAAAGCGGTGGCAACTGAGACAAAATTAATCACCACGCCCGAAATAGAAGCGTCAATCAGCCATTTTTTGTGAGCAAGTAATTCGTTTTTGACCAGCTGAAAAATATGGCTTTTGCTGGCACTGAATTTTTGCTTCATTTTTAACTGAAAAACTGTATATTCAGTTAAATCGTCAATAACGGTTTCTACCCAATTATTGGTTTGAGGAGAAAACCATTCGGCAATCCATTCATTTTTTGCGTTGATGGTTCTCAAAATGCCCCATTTTTGCTCGGTGTCAAAAATAAGCAATGGCAATAAAGACGGATCAGAAACGGATTTTAAAACTTTGGCTTTAGGAATGACTAGGGCTGCACAGACATTGCGCAACACTTCTAAATGATTTAATTGCTCATCATAACTGTCTTCAATAGATTGCTGAAGGTCAATTGAATCAAATCTCACTCTTTGCAATTGCGACAAACGTTGCAAAGAGAATAACAAACTTTCTTTCATTGGTTGCTTAGAAAATATTTCCTATGTAAATGACAACAAAGCAAACAGACGATGCTAGCGATTTGGATTCCAAACCAATAGAGATTTGTTAGATCTAGCTTGTGGTTTGCTACGTAATGCAGGGTCTTTTTTGCTCATAAGAGTTTTGGTTTTTTGCCCCATAA
Source organism: uncultured Piscirickettsiaceae bacterium (assembly GCA_964603245.1). GTDB lineage: Bacteria > Pseudomonadota > Gammaproteobacteria > PS1 > Pseudothioglobaceae > CAZRUL01. The sequence continues at coordinate 33,167 of CAZRUL010000005.1, read as the reverse complement.
CAGGTGTGATCGCTTTAATTTTGGCTTTTGACTCTAGTTGAATAGATCCAATGTTAGTGTGATTTGTGACAAAAGAGGGCATTTTAAACGCTGGATTTTTTGCTGATACTACGCGATCAATGCCATATATGCGCACAGCAAGACGCCAACTTACCAGTATTTGCTCGGATTCTAAGTCTGACCATTGAGCCTCTAATTGAGTCACTTCACGAATAGAATTCATCACATCTTGCCAAGTTTTTCTGCCTGCCAAAAATTGCCGATACCAAGAATTTTTAATTTTTTCTGCCGATTGAATAGAGGCGTATAAATCAGTTTTTCTTTCTATTAGAGATAAATTGAGTAGCCAATCTATTCTGAACTCTCTGCCAATTTTTAATTTTTCGGATTTTAATTCAAGCAAGGCGGCATTGTATTGAGATTTTATTTTATCAATTTCTGATAAATCTGACAGTCCTGCGCCGAAACTGCTGGCAAGCTCAAGAAATACACGGTTTTCGCTATTCGCATCTAGCCGACTAAAATCTCCCCATTGACGCTCAAGTTTAAGTCTTAATTCAGGAATTAACTTGGCTTGTTGTTGTTTAAGCACCGCCTTCACTTTTGCAGATTCTGCGATTAATTGTTGAATTTTTGGATCAATTCTCAAGGCTCTTTTTCTAGCACTATTTTTATAAGGACTCACCGAATATTTACCACTTGCGTGCTTAATAAGGTTTTGCGTCAATAAAGGCTCTCCCACAAGTTCTTCTAGATTTAACAAAGAACTCTGATAACCAGACCCTGCGGAGTTTAAATTAAACTCTACTTGACGTAAGCGACTGGTCACTAAATCTAAATCACTACTTGATGACAAGCCTTGCTTGATACGACGCTTAATTCTTTCATATAAAGCAATGTGTTCATCCTTGCTATTAGAGAAAGTTTGGTATCTTAAGTAGCTAGAAATCCACTTAGAGTAAGCCTCAACAACATCAAGCGATAAGTTGCGCTCGCTTACTTTTTTTAATGCTTTTCTAACGGCTAATTGAGCTTTTGACTCGGCTAATCCAGCCTCTATTCTGCCTGATGTCCATACAGGTTGAATCAGGCGTACAACTGAAACGCGACTGTCAGCTGCGTAGTTTAAGTCCGTGCTAGAAGAGCCTACCGTGTTGATAGAAAATTCTGGCGTTGGAAAATATTGCCATCTCGCTGAAGACACTCCGTGCTGAGCAGATGCCTCTAAACTGGCGTTAGCTCTCACCGAAGGGTGGTAGTTGATCGCTTTGCCAATTAAACCAGATAAAGAAAATTCTTGTGCTACTGATCCAGTGTTAAAAATCAGTAGAGAGACGACTAAAATTGTAACGTTACTTTTAAGCATTGTAAATAAAACCCATTAAATCTATCTAAATAAAATTACTTTTTAGCGGGGGAAATCGGTGTTGCCGATTCAAATGCTCTTGAGCGAATGACTTTAGTTGTGATGTTTTGTTCTGGAATCACTCCTTTTTGTAATAATTTTGCGTCATAAGTTTCTCCCTCAAATTCCATACTCAGGCGAGAAATAAATAATTTTTTATTATTAATGTCAAATTCTAGCACAGGCAATACTTTGCTGATATTCGTTTTAAAGTCTTCTGCTTTACTCAGTGGAACATTGATAGACACTAATTTTTTTAAGCCACTTTTTTGAGAAACTAAATTTGCAAATAATTTTTCGCCGTCTGCATCATAACTAGGTTCTGTGAGGAACGGATAGCCCAAAACATTAGTAATGCCTTCATTGATATAGCCTAAATAAACGCTGTTAGCTTTTTTCTTTCTTTCTGCTTGCTCTTTAGTAATCAATACTTTGTGTGCTTTTAACGCCTGATTGTAAGCATATAATCTAGATTGGTATTGCTTTTCTAGCGCTTGATCTTCTTTATTTCTGCGATTTTTAGCGCTAGCAACACGTTTGTTAAATTCTTTGCTTGTTTCAAACTCACTCTTTTCTAAAAAGACAGGTGGCTGTTGATTGCCATAAAAGTTTTTAACAGGAGGTTTGGTTGTAAAGAAAGAAACAAGAGACTCTCTTGAAAGCCATCTGTCAAGTCTGGCATTGGCTTGATCTACAATATAGGCTAAAGGTGATTCAATTTTCTCTAGTAATTGTGTTGATAAAGAATGTTGAGGATTGTTTGCGACAAACTTCAGCAAGTAATCTCTAGAACTTCCAATTTCGCCGTTGTTGTATAAACATAAGGCGTATTCATAACCCGCATAATGTCTTTGCAGGCAAGATCTCATGGTTTGATTTAATTGTGCGCGACCTGTTTGTAGTCCTGATTTGCTACGAAGTGCATTGCTACCTTTGCTTTCTTGAGCATATCGATCGTGAATAATTCTGCCACTTTTTTGAATAGGGTCGGTATATCCAACATTTGCTTTAGCATACTGAGTAGAAGAAGCTCTTAACTTTTTCTTGACAGTAAGTGCATTTTTCTTAGCAGCATTTTCGGCTAAAAAATTATCATAAGTAAATGCCTTTTTAATTGGCTTTTTAACGACTTTTGCTTTTTTACTAACTTCTGAGGTTGTGACACAGCCTGACAGTATTAGTGCAAATATTAGCGTTGTCGAAAAATATTTAAATAGTTTCATTGTGTTACTTCCTCAGAATAAAAAATAAATGGCAAAAATAATTCGGCATATTATAGCTTCGTAAAATAGCAAATACTGCTTTTTTATGTTTTTATTTTATGCATAAAATTTGCGCTACGATTTAACATAAAAACACAGGTAATTGACGCTAATATCGCTACCTAGTTTATAGGTTTTACTCAAAGGATTATACGTCATTCCTATAATGTCTTTGAGAGTGAGCTCTGATTGCCTTGCCCACGTGTCTATTTCAGCGGGCAGGATAAATTTGTCCCAGTCGTGTGTGCCTTGTGGCAGGAGTTTGAGAATGTATTCAGCACCGATAATGGCAAACAAATAAGATTTAAGATTGCGATTGAGTGTTGAGAAAAATATCTTGCCGCCAGGTTTGACTAATTTTGCACAGGCGTTGATCACAGAACCAGGGTCTGGCACGTGCTCCAGCATTTCAAGACAGGTAACGACATCAAATTTTTCGCTGTGGGTGTTGGTTAAATCCTCAACCGTAATTTGTTGATAATCAATGTCCAGCCCCGACTCAAGCAAATGTAATTTTGCCACTTCAAGCCCTGCTTCCGACATATCAATGCCACTCACCTGCGCCCCTTCAAGTGCCATCGCCTCGCTCAAAATACCGCCGCCGCAACCCACATCCAGCACTTTTTTATCTTGCAAAGAATGCTCGCAGTGGTTTTTAATGTAATTAAGTCGGAGCGGATTAATGTCGTGCAACGGTTTAAATTCGGAGTTTTTGTCCCACCAGCGCGAAGCCAAATCGGAGAATTTATTAACTTCGGTAAAATCCACATTGCTCATAGTGCTTTGAGCGTTGCTAATACTTCGTCAACGTGCCCTTTAACTTTGACTTTGTCCCAATGTTTGAGAATATTGCCCTCGGCGTCAATTAAAAAAGTAGAGCGCACAATGCCCATATATTCTTTGCCGAAATTCTTTTTGAGTTGAATGACGTTAAATACATTGCACAAAACAGAATCGGGGTCTGAAATCAATTCAAATGGAAAATTTTGCTTGCTTTTAAAACGTTCGTGCGATGGCAAACTGTCGCGACTGACACCATAAATCACCGCATTCGCTGCTAAAAATGCTGGATGATTGTCGCGAAAATCCCCGCCTTCGGTGGTGCAACCTGACGTGGCATCTTTGGGATAAAAATACAACACAATATAATGCTTGTCCGCATCAGGAATGCGCACGGTTAAATTGCTGGTTGCTTGACAGTTAATAGGCTGAATTTTGTTCATTACTATATAATAATTGCACTTAAAAAAAATCATTTTAGCATATGCAAAACATCCGTAATTTTTCAATTATCGCCCATATTGATCATGGCAAATCCACCATTGCTGATCGTTTTATTCAATTTTGTGGCGGGCTGAGCGATCGGGAAATGTCGGCACAAGTGCTGGATTCTATGGACATTGAAAAAGAACGCGGCATCACCATTAAATCGCAAAGTGTGACGCTGGATTATCAGGCTAAAGACGGTCAAATTTACCAGCTAAATTTTATTGACACCCCTGGGCACGTGGATTTTTCCTACGAAGTATCGCGCTCGCTGTCTGCTTGCGAGGGTGCGTTATTGATTGTGGATGCGTCGCAAGGCGTGGAGGCGCAAACGGTGGCAAATTGTTACACCGCACTGAATCAAGGTTTGGAAGTGGTGCCAGTGCTTAATAAAATTGATTTGAGTGCGGCTGAGCCCGAGCGTGTGATTGATGAAATTGAGGATGTGATTGGCATTGAAGCACACGATGCGGTGTATGCCAGCGCAAAATCGGGGATTGGCATTGCGGATATTTTGGAGCAAATTGTTGCCAAAATTCCTGCGCCGAGCGGACAAATCAAAGCGCCGATTAAGGCGTTAATTATTGATTCGTGGTTTGATAATTATTTAGGCGTGGTGTCGCTGATTCGGTTGATTGATGGCGAAATTAAACCCAAAGATAAGATTAAAATTTTCTCAAATGGCAGGCAATATTTGGTGGATGAAGTGGGTGTTTTTACCCCAAAACGCACCCCGACCCTCAGTTTAAAAGCAGGCGAAGTGGGTTATTTAATTGCGAATATTAAAAATATTGATGGCGCGCCTGTGGGGGATACGATTACTGGCAGTCAAAATCCTGCGACCGAGGCGTTGACAGGATTTCAGCCAATTCAGCCGCGAGTGTTTGCCGGTCTTTTTCCGACTTCTGGTGAGGATTATGAAAAATTTCGCGATGCACTTTCTAAGTTGCGCCTCAATGATGCGGCGTTGCAATATGAGCCCGAAAGCTCGGATGCGCTGGGTTTTGGTTTTCGGATTGGATTTCTGGGATTGTTACATATGGAAATCGTTCAAGAGCGTTTAGAACGAGAATATGATTTGGATTTAATCACCACCGCGCCGACCGTGATTTATGAGATTTTGGATACCAAAGGCGTGATTCACAAAGTGGATAGCCCCTCAAAATTACCGCCGTTGCAAAGTATTGCCGAGTTTAGAGAGCCGATTATTACGGCGAATATTTTGGTCACCAGCGACTATGTCGGGCCCGTGATTACGTTGTGCATTGAAAAACGCGGCGTGCAAAAAAACATTACTTATTTGGGCAGGCAAGTGTCTATCGTGTATGAATTGCCGTTGAATGAAGTGGTGCTGGATTTTTTTGACAGGCTTAAATCCGTTTCGCGCGGTTTTGCGTCAATGGATTATCAATTTACGCGCTATCAAATCGCTGATTTAATTCGCTTAGATGTGATGATCAATCAAGAAAATGTGGATGCACTTGCGCTGATTGTGCATCGGGATAATGCGGCTTATAAAGGGCGTGAGTTGGCGGCAAAAATGAAAGAATTGATTCCGCGCCAAATGTTTGATGTGGCCATTCAGGCGTGTATCGGTGCCAAAATTATTGCTCGAACGAATGTCAAAGCACTGCGTAAAAACGTGACCGCAAAATGCTACGGTGGTGATATTTCGCGTAAGCGCAAATTATTGGACAAACAAAAGAAAGGCAAAAAACGGATGCGCTCAATCGGCCGAGTGGAGATTCCACAGGCGGCATTTTTGGCGGTGTTGCACATTGATTAAAAAATAGAGTGTGATTTTTTTTGAAAAACACGCTGAATCATTTTTCGCGCACCAAAATTGATCAAAATTGACAAAAAATTCGTCAAGTCAATAACCGCTCCAGCACAAATTTAGAGCCAAAATACGCCAACACCAGCAATCCAAAACCGATTTGAATGGAAGTAATTGCTTGCTTTCCGCGCCAGCCGAAGAGTTTTCTGCCAAATATTAACACCGCAAAAATCATCCACGCAATTAGCGACAGCAGGGTTTTGTGCATTAAATGTTGAGCGAAAAAATCCTCAATAAATATAAATCCTGTGATCAGCGACAAAGTGAGCAAATAAAATCCCGCGCGCAAACTCTGAAACAGCAGCGATTCCATCGTTTGAAGCGAGGGCAATTTATCCACAAATCCATTAATTTTATGCGCCCGCAAGTGCGTTTCTTGAATGTTCAATAACACCGATTGACACACACACAGCGCCAATAAAGCATAAGCAGTAATGGATAAAAACACGTGAGAGGCAATGCTAATTGACAGTGTTTTGTGGCTTGTATCGGGAAACGTCAGACTTAAAAATATCACGACTGCCACCATCGGATACACCAAAATTCCGAGCGCATGCACGGGTTTGGAAATGGAGGTTAAAAACAGCAGTGCGGCAATCATCCACGCGATAAAAGTCGCACTATTTGCCAGCCCAAACACAATCCCGTCACTCGTCCAAAAGTTGGTGAAATTGAGTGCTTGAGTGATAATTGCAAAACTAATCAGCAGCGCGGTGGCTTGCTGATAGCGGTGTTCCACTTGGTTTTTGGTGAAATAGCGCGCCAACAAAAATGCAGCTGCTAAGTAGGAAATGATTGCAAAATAGGATAAAAGCATCGGCAGCCTCAAAAATAGCAAACGTTATATAATACGACATTTTTCACTCAGGGATTACAAAATGTTTGATAATTTAACCGATCGTCTTTCCCATAGTTTTAAGGTATTGCGCGGGCATCACAAGTTTTCGCAGGAGAATATTAAAGCCGCCATTCGCGAGGTTCGTCGTGCTTTGCTGGAGGCAGATGTTGCGCTGGAAGTGATTAGCGAGTTTTTGGAGCGCGTTCAAACCAAAGCATTGGGGCTGAAGATTGGCGAGGGGCTGAATCCTTCGCAGGCGTTTGTGCAATTGGTGGAAACTGAGCTCACGCAAATTATTGGCGGTGAAACGCAAACGCTGGATTTGCGCACGCAAGCGCCCGCAGTGGTGATGGTGGCGGGTTTACAGGGTGCGGGTAAAACCACTTCCATCGCCAAACTTGCGCTGTTTTTAAAGCAACGCGAGCACAAAAAAGTATTGGTGGTGAGTGCGGATGTGTATCGCCCTGCTGCGATTGAGCAATTAAAGATTTTAGCTGAGCAAGCACAGGTTGATTTTTTTGCTTCCAGCATCAAAGACAAGCCCGAAAAAATTGTGGCAGCCGCTAAAAAGCACGCACAAAAACAATTCTACGATGTGTTGCTGGTGGATACCGCGGGTCGTTTGCACGTTGATGAGCAAATGATGGGCGAGATTAAACGCTTGCAAAAAAAGGTCAATCCTATTGAAACTTTGTTTGTGGTGGATGCGATGCTGGGTCAGGATGCGGCGCACACTGCCAAAGCATTTGCCGATGCGTTGCCACTCACGGGCGTGATTTTGACCAAAACCGATGGCGATGCGCGTGGCGGTGCGGCGTTGTCGGTGCGTCATATTACGGGCAAGCCGATTAAATTTTTAGGCGTGGGTGAAAAAATTAGCGAGTTTGAGCCATTTCATCCCGACAGAATTGTGTCGCGTTTGCTCGGAATGGGCGATGTGTTGTCGCTGGTTGAGGAGATTTCGCGCCAAGTTGATCGCAAAAAAGCCCAAAAATCTATCAAAAAAATCGCCAAAGGGCAGTTTGATTTGAGCGATATGCGCGATCAATTATTGCAAATGCAACAAATGGGCGGAATGGGCGCGTTGATGGACAAAATGCCAGGAATGGGGCAGATTCCTGATCACGTGAAAAATAAAATCGCCGATGACACTCAGTCAATCACGATGATTGCGATTATTAATTCGATGACGCCAAAAGAGCGCGTGCACATCAAACTCATCAAAGGCTCGCGCAAAATTCGGATTGCCAAAGGCTCTGGCACGAATGTTCAGGCGGTGAATAAATTACTCAAACAATTTGACAAAATGCAAAAACAAATGAAAAAAATGGGCGGCAGCAAAATGAAAAAAATGATGGCAAAAATGGCGGGGATGCAGGGTAGCGATGGCGCAATGCCTGATTTGTCAAAGCTCGGCGGTATGCCTCCGATGGGCAATAAATTCCCATTCTGATGGACATTTTAAAATTACAACAAAGGCTGGCGGATTTTGCGGACGAGCGCGATTGGAATCAATTTCACAATCCTAAAAATATCGTGATGGCGCTCTCAGTTGAGGCGAGCGAATTGTTGGAGATTTTCCAGTGGTTGGATTTGGAGCAGTCCGCCGAAATTATGCATTCTGATGCCGCACAACACGTGCGCGAAGAAATAGCAGATGTGATGATTTATTTGGTGCGTTTGAGTGATAAATTGGGCGTGGATTTGGAACAGGCAGTGAATGACAAAATCATTCAAAATAGTAAAAAACATCCTGCGAGTAAGTCGTAAATGCCTTATTTTTTAAGCACTGAGCTTTGAAAACTAGTCACAAAATACGTGTGCTGAGTGTCAAAAATTGCGGGATTTTGGGCTAAAAA
>CAZRUL010000005.1:18017-24600 GCA_964603245.1 uncultured Piscirickettsiaceae bacterium | reverse complement strand
ATTCGTAAAAACTAGATTTAAAAAAACAGACTTGTGAAATCTAAATTTGTGAAATCCAGTTAAAAAAATTCTGTTTATTGGATGCGATAGCGAGCCGATTGGGCGTGTGCTGGTAGCCCTTCGCCGTCAGCTAAAGTGGCAGCAAGTTTGCCCAAAGTCTGAGCGCCTTGGTGAGAAACCATAATCAAACTGGATTTTTTTTGAAAATCATACACCCCCAGTGGCGAGGAAAAACGCGCCGTGCCCGAGGTCGGCAGGACGTGATTTGGGCCCGCACAATAATCCCCCAGCGCCTCACAAGTGTGGCGACCCATAAAAATAGCGCCAGCGTGTTTGATGTCATCCAGTAAATTTTGTGGATTTTCTACTGACAACTCTAAATGCTCGGGCGCGATTTGATTTGAAAGGGCAGTCGCCTCCAGCAAATCTTGGGTGTGAATGAGTGCGCCACGTTTTTTGAGTGCGGTTTCAATGATTTTTCTGCGCGCCATTGTTGGCAATAATTTTTGCATACTTTGCTCAACTTTTTGAATAAATGCTGCGTCTGGGCAGAGCAAAATTGATTGGGCGTCTTCGTCGTGTTCGGCTTGTGAAAACAAATCCATCGCAATCCAATCGGGATCAGTTTTGCCATCACAAATAATTAAAATCTCACTCGGGCCAGCAATCATATCAATCCCCACTTGCCCAAAGACTGCGCGTTTGGCACTTGCCACATAAATATTTCCTGGGCCGACAATTTTATCCACTTTTGGAATGGTTTCAGTGCCGTATGCCAGCGCGGCTATGGCCTGTGCGCCACCGACTGTAAACACAGCACTCACCCCAGCAATGTAGGCGCTAGCCAACACCAGCGGATTGATTTTGCCGTGCGGAGCAGGCGTGGTCATAATCAAATCTTGCACGCCCGCGACTTTGGCAGGAATGGCATTCATCAAAACCGAAGAAGGGTAGGCGGCTTTGCCACCGGGCACATACAACCCTACTTTGTCAAGCGGAGTGATTTTTTGCCCCAGCATTGTGCCGTCTGCTTCGTGATACGTCCAAGTGGTTTGTTTTTGTTTTTGATGATAAATTTTAACGCGCTCAGCCGCACTTTGAAGCGCGGTTTTTGCTGTGTTATCGAGCGTCTCAAAGGCGTTTTTTAAAGCCGCTTGTTTGATGGTCAAATCCGCCATATTGCGCGCAGTTGCGTGGTCAAATTGCACCGAATAATCCACCAGCGCCGCGTCGCCATTTTGACGAACTTTGTCAATAATCGTATTCACCGTTTGCGTAATGGCTGAATTAGACACGCTTTCCCGAGCCAATAATTCGGTGAGTTTGGCTTGAAAATCAGGCTGTGTTGAGGAGAGTTTGGCAATCATAAATTTTGTTCAATGCGAACCACCCAGTCTTTAATCTGAGTATTTTTGATTTTAAATGAGGCAATATTTACAATCAGCCGCGAACTAATGTCCAAAATCGGCTCAAGCGGTATCAGCCCGTTGGCTTTGAGTGTGTTGCCCGTGTCCACTAAATCAACGATACAATGTGCCAATCCGACCACAGGGGCAAGCTCCATCGCGCCGTAAAGTTTAATAATTTCAATTTGTTGGGCTTTGTTTTTAAAATATTGTTGGCTACAGCGCACGTATTTGGTGGCAATTTTAAGCGTGGTTTGGTTGAGTTTTTGGGCGGATTCGGCGGCCACCATCAGCCGACATTTGGCGATTTGTAAATCCAACAATTCAAATAAATTTTGCATTCCGTGCTCCAGCAAAATATCTTTGCCAGCAATGCCGATGTCAGCCGCACCGTGTTGCACAAACACAGGCACATCGGTGGCGCGAATAATAATCACTTTGACGTGCGTAAGATTGGTGTTGAGAATGAGCTTGCGTGAGTTGAGTTCGTTGGTGTCAATCGTCAAGCCAGATTTTGCCAGCAGTGGCAGGGTTTGTTCCAAAATGCGACCTTTGGACAGGGCGATGGTGAGCATCAGTCTTGCACTCGTTTGATATTGGCGCCTAATAATTTTAATTTTTCTTCAATGGTTTCGTAGCCACGATCCAAATGATAGACGCGATCAATGGTGGTTGTGCCTGTCGCGGCAAGTCCTGCTAAAACCAAAGAGGCGGAGGCGCGTAAATCGGTTGCCATCAGGTTTGCGCCCGTGAGGGATTTCACCCCTCGGCACTTGACGACATTGCCTTTTAGCGAAAGCTTTGCGCCCATTCGGGACAACTCTGGAATGTGCATAAAACGGTTTTCAAAAATCGTCTCAGTGATGGCGCTATTGCCCTGTGCTACGGTATTGAGTGCAGTAAATTGTGCCTGCATATCGGTGGGAAAACCTGGATAAGTGCTGGTTTGAATGTTAATAGATTTGGGGCGTTTGCCGTGCATATCCAGCGTGATGGAAGTGTCATCAAGGCTGATGTGTGCGCCCGATTCTCTCAGTTTGTCCAGCACAGCGGACATAGAGGGATGGTAGGCGTTTTTGATGGTAATACTGCCTCGGGTGATGGCGGCGGCGACTAAATAAGTGCCTGTTTCAATTCGATCTGGGCAGACTTTATACGTGATGCCTGATAAATTTTGCACCCCTTCAATGGTTAATGTTTGAGTGCCCGCACCGTGGATTTTTGCCCCCATTTGGTTGAGGCAGTTGATTAAATCTGTCACTTCTGGCTCTTGTGCGGCGTTGTAAATAGTGGTGGTGCCCTGCGCTAAAGAGGCGGCCATTAAAATATTTTCAGTGGCAGTGACGCTGATTTGATCAAAATAAATATCCGTGCCGATGAGTTGCTGGGTTTCTGCGCAAATATAGCCATTTTTCATTGTAATTGTCGCGCCCAGTTGGGTCAGGGCTTTTAAATGCAAATCCACAGGTCTGGTGCCGATAGCGCAACCGCCTGGCAGTGAAACCGTGGCTTTGCGGTATTTGGCGAGCAAAGGCCCCAGCGTTAAAATAGAGGCGCGCATGGTTTTTACCATATCGTAATTTGCCACTAAATTGGTCAGTTTTGAGGAATCGATGCACAGCGAACTGTCGGATTCCAGCACAAATTCAGCCCCCATATCCATCAATAATCTCAGGGTAGTGGAGATGTCGGTCAAGTGCGGGGTGTTAGTCAGAGTGACGGGACTGTCTGCCAAAATTGAGGCAAATAAAATCGGCAACGAAGAGTTTTTAGAGCCCGATGCTTTAATCGTGCCAGATAAAACCTGCCCCCCTTGAATGACTAATTTATACATTTTTTTAGATAGTTATAATTTTTTGGAAATTTCTTCAATCAAGTGATCCAATCCTTTGCGTTTAATGTGTGAGTGAAATTGTGCTTGATAAGTTTTGACCAAACTCACCCCTGAAAATGCCAAATCATACACACTCCATTGATTTGTAACTTTAATCATTTTGAGCAAAACAATCACGACTTTATTGGTTTTTTTATTGGGTTTAATGCGTAATTTGACCAAAGCTTTGTTGCCTTTGCGCTTGATATTTTTGCCGATTGAGATGCTCAAATTGCCAATTCTTTGATAAGAGTGCAACATTCCAACGTAATCTTTCATAATAGATTGTGTGATGTAGCGAGCGAACATTTTTTGTTGTGCTGGCGTGAGTTTTTCCCAGTGGTCTTTGAGGGCAATTTTTGCGCTGGTATTAATCGCAATAAAAGGCATAATTTTGGTGCGCACTAATTTTTTGGTATTCTCCATTGAATCCGATTCTGAGGCGCGTAATTTCTTAAAAGCAGACAGCGCATCCATCATAATATGCAGTGCGGCATCCCCTGGATCTTTGGCGTGAACTTGAGTGTTATCAGCCGCAAAAGCCAAATTCATTTGTAAGATAGCCAATATAATTATGAGTTTTTTAAACATTGAAAAGTGTCCTGTGATGGTGTGCAAAAGAGCGCGATTTTACCTATTTACCTATAAATAATGTGGTGTCTATTGAAGAAAAATTGACGCATTTAAGTGTCAGATCTGGGGTTTATCAAATGCTGGATAAGCACGCTAAAGTGATTTATATCGGCAAAGCAAAAAATCTCAAAAAACGCGTCAGCCAATATTTTGTCAAGCAACACACGGATCCGAAAACACGGGCATTGGTGGCAAATATTCACACTTTTGAGGTGATTGTCACCGACACCGAAACTCAGGCGTTGTTGCTGGAAAACGAGATGATTAAGCAGCACAAACCGCGCTACAATATTTTGCTCAAAGACGCCAAAAGTTATCCGTATGTGTGCGTGAGTCGCGACGCTCATCCGCGGGTGAGTTTGCACAGGGGCAAAAAAAATGCGGGCGATAAATTGTTCGGACCGTATCCTTCGGCGTATTTGGTGCGCGATTCTTTGGCGTTATTAAAGAAAATATTCAAAGTGCGGCAATGCTCAAATGCCACGTATCGTTCGCGTTCGCGTCCTTGTTTAGAATATCAAATTGGGCTGTGCAGTGCGCCCTGCGTGGGCAAAATCAGCGATGAAAACTACCAGCAAGATGTGGCAATGATGTTGCTGTTTTTGGAGGGCAAAGATCCCGAAATTCTCTCCCGTATTTCGCAACAAATGCAGCAGGCATCTCAAGATTTGGCGTTTGAATTGGCGGCTCATTATCGCGATCAACTGATCAAATTGCGCACTTTGCAAGAGCGTCACAGTGCAAATTCTGAGGCGGATATGGATGTGATTAGCATTGCTCAGCAACAAGGAATTTGCGCGCTGGAAGTATTGTTTGTGCGCTCGGGTCGGCAAATTGGACAGCAGTGTATTTTTCCAAAAAATACCCAAAATCGCGAAATTGAGGCGGTTTTATCGGCGTTTTTGCCGTTGTATTATTTGGCAAAAACGCCACCAAAACGCATTGTCATCAGCCATAAAATTGCGGATAAAAAACTCATAGAATCCGCATTATCCATCAAAATAATGGACACTCAAACCCAAGATAAAAAACATTTTTTGAAGATTGCCGAACTCACTTTGCGTGAAAATTTGAGCCAACATTTGCGCGCGCAATCCAATAAAAATGCGCAATTATTACACCTTCAAAAAACGCTGGCGTTGCGCAAATTGCCGCGCGTGATGGAGTGTTTTGACATCAGTCACACGATGGGCGAGGCGACTGTGGGGGCTTGTGTGGTGTTTGAAAATGGAGCGCCGAACACCAAATTGTATCGGCAATTTAATATTAAAAATGTCACCCCAGGGGATGATTATGGGGCGATTCGGCAGGTGGTATATCGGCGTTATTCGCGTCTGCTAAAAGAGCAAAAACCGTTGCCCGACGTGGTTTTTATTGATGGCGGATTGGGGCAATTAAATCAGGCAATTATGGTGCTGGATTCAATCGGCATTGAATCTATAAAATTGGTCGGCGTGGCAAAAGGCGAGGGCAGAAAAGCGGGACTGGAAACGCTGATTATGATAGCGGATGGGGAGATGCAAAAAATCAATCTTGAGCCACACAATCCGACATTATTACTCATCAATCACATTCGCGACGAATCCCACCGATTTGCGATCAAACAACATCGCAAAAAACGCGCCAAAACCCGTCAAACTTCACCACTGGAACAAATTCAGGGGGTGGGAAAATTGCGCAGAACCGCGCTGTTAAATTATTTTGGCGGATTGCAGGAAATTCAAAAAGCCAGTTGCGATGAATTGCAAAAAGTCAGCGGTATTAATTTGGCGTTAGCGACTAAAATAGCGGAGAGTTTTCGCCCAAAATAGTGGGTTAAATAATCTATTTTTCATTTTTCATTTTTCATTTTTTTTTCAGGAGTGCGTGTGTTTTTAATCAGAGTGCTGGCTATCGCTTTTATCATCGGATATTTAATCTGGTTTGTGAATTATAAAATGCTCGGCAAAAATTTGGGACTGGCAAAAGTCGTGGCAGTGGTGTTGGTATTTGTGAGCGTGATGATGGTGCTACTCAGCGTGTTGTCGCATCTGATTGAAAATTAGTTGAAAAAGTTAATTAAAAAGTCAGCTGAAAAATAATTAAGGGCGTGAGCGTCGCTGAATTTATTTTTTGGACAAAATCAGGGTATTTAAATGCTGCGTCTTTTGAATAATTTTGGCAGACACATTCACCAAAATTGACAAATTAGATGCCTCCCAAACAGGCAAATCGCGCCTGTGATCGCCCATATAATCAAATTGTTTGTTGCCAAATCGCTCAATCAGTTTTTGCGCTTTGAAATGAGACGATAAATTAAACGTTTCATCACTCGCCATCACCGCGTCAAACAGCCCCAAATATTGCGCCACTGCAGTTGCATAATGTTGATGTGAAGCGGTTGCCAGCACAATTTGCGCGCCTTGTTTTTTGCGCATTTTGAGGTAGTCAAGCACCAAAACATTGTAGGGCAAAGTGCGCACGTCAATCGGACAGCGAGCCACTAACTGATGTTTCAAATACCCTTTTCCGCGCCACAGCCAAAATGGAAACCGCACGATTAACAGCGGATTTTTTTTCAGTGTGCCGAGGGCTGATTGATACAATAAATCGGTGTCAATTAGGGTGTGATCCAAATCCACGATTAAAGGCGGATTTGTGGGGTTTTTAGGATTTTCTGGGTGCATTTTTT
>CAZRUL010000005.1:4049-17917 GCA_964603245.1 uncultured Piscirickettsiaceae bacterium | reverse complement strand
TTTTGTTTTTTGGAATTTTGGTTTATTTCGCGCCTATTTTGCATCTACTCTAAAGCACTCCATTGTTCATAATAACGCACCAAATCCGCCTCTAATCGGGCGAGTTTTTTCAGCGCATCGTGTGATTGCTCGGTTTGAAAAAATTCGGGATCGGATAATTTGCGCTGGAGTTCGCTAATTTCCCGCTCAATTTTCTCAATTTTGTTGGGCAGATTTTTGAGCGTTTGCTGATCTTTGTAGGTTAATTTTTTAGGCGCTGGCGTGGATTTTTTTGGCGTTTTTGATTTGGATTTTTTGGGCGTTTGCGCGACTATTTTGGCTTGTTTTTGAATCAAATAATCATCATAACCCCCCGCGTATTGATTGATAACGCCATCGCCGTCCATCACAATTGTGGAGCTCACAACGTTATTTAAAAACGTGCGATCGTGCGAAATAAGTAGCAACGTGCCAGCGTAGTCAATCAGCATTTCTTCCAGCAGCTCCAGCGTTTCCACGTCCAAATCATTGGTCGGCTCATCGAGCACCAATAAATTAGCAGGCTGGGAGAGGATTTTGGCGAGCATCAAGCGATTTTTTTCGCCACCTGAGAGCATTCTAATCGGCGCCATTGCTTGCTTGCTGGTGAATAAAAACTGGCGCAAATAGCCAATAATGTGGGTGCTTTTTTTGCCAATATCAATATGCGTGCGTCCCCCAGAGACAAAATCCATCGCTTTCATTTTTGGGTTGAGCATCTCGTTCATTTGGTCAAAATACGCCAATTGAATGGTTTTAGAGCGCCGAATACTGCCGCTATCGGGTTGTAATTCATTCAACAATAATTTGATGAAAGTGGATTTTCCTGAGCCATTGCCACCAATAATGCCGATTTTCTCGCCTTTTAGCACCAACATTGAAAAATCTTTAATCAATAATTTATTGCCCATTTGGTGACTAATTTTTTTCACTTCAAACACCAATTTTGACGCGCTATTTTTTTCATCGAGCGCGTGAATTTTGACATTGCCTTGTTTTTTGCGCCGATTAATCAGCGTGGTGCGCATATCTTCGAGCGCGCGAACTCTGCCTTCATTGCGAGTGCGGCGCGCTTTGATGCCTTGGCGAATCCACACTTCTTCTTGTGCGAGTTTTTTGTCAAATCGCGCCGTTGCCATTTCTTCGGCGTGCAATCGCTCGGCTTTGCGCTTGATATAATCCACATAACCGCAGTCAAAAACGGCGAGTTTGCCGCGATCCAAATCAAACACCCGATTCACAATATTTTGCACAAACGAGCGATCGTGACTGATCAAAATCAGCGTGCCTTGAAACGCTTTGAGCAATTGCTCCAAATCCAAAATCGCGGTAATGTCCATATGATTGGTCGGCTCATCCAGCAACAAAATATCGGGCGCTTTAATCAATGCCTGCGCCAACATCACGCGTCGCCTCCAGCCCCCAGAAAGGGTGGATAAAGTCGCATCAGCGTCCAGCGAAAAGCGATTCAGCATTGCCTCAATTTTGTGTAAATATTGCCAGCCGTCCAAGCGGTCAATTTGCAGTTGTAGCTCGCCCGCTTGTTGCAGTTGATGGGTTTGAATGAGGTGCTGATATTCAATCAATTGCCGTCCAATTTCGCCCAAACCTTGCCCAACAATCTCAAATAACGAAGCGTCATTATCTTTCGGCAGGGTTTGCTCAAGATAGCTGATGGTGGTGTGGTTTTTGAGTTTGAGCACGCCATCATCTGCCACAATTACGCCAGCCAGCAGTCGCATAAAAGTGGATTTGCCTTCGCCATTGCGCCCGATCAGTGCAATTTTATTGCCTTTTAAGATGGTGCCACTGACGGCATTTAAAATCGGTTTGTCTGAGAAACTCAGCGAAATATTATCTAAGGTAATCAATGGCATCGGTTAAAATTTCGCCCCTAACTTATTAAATGGTTTTTTGGGTGTCGCATTTTATCCGTTTTATTTTCTTGATTGGACTCATCGGGCTGGCAAATGCGCAGAGCATTGAGGCGGTTCAATTCTCCACGCCCGAGCAGGCGCGCCGTTATCAGACGTTGATTGCTGAGATTCGCTGTCCTGTGTGTCAGGGGCAAAGTATCGGTGGCTCAAACGCGAATTTGGCGCAGGATTTGCGGCAGCGCGTGCAAACGATGATTAAACAAAATCAAAGCGATGATGAAATTCGCGAGTTTATGGTGGCGCGATATGGGGATTTTGTGGTGTTTAAACCCCCCGTTAAACCCAATACTTATGTGTTGTGGTTTGCGCCGTTTGGGATTTTGGCGTTCGGTTTGTGGGTGCTGATGCGCACATTTCTGCGCAAAAAATCACGCGCTAAAAATCCAATTGACACTTCAAAAGCCAAGGATTTATTGAAATGATTTCGTCTGCGGCGGACGCACAAACTGAGTTGGGCGAGTTGATGGTGCGTGCTTATGCGCATCAAAAAAACCGCAAATTTTCTTTGGCAATTCAGGCGTGGAATGCGCTGTTAAATCATCCCCGTGCTGACAAAAAACTCCGTGCCAATGCACATTTGAGCTTGGGTTATTTGCATCAATTACAGGGCAGCGATGAGTTGGCAATTGAGAGTATGTCGGCGGCGATTGCGGCAAATCCGAACAGTGCCAGCGCGTATTTTTGTTTGGCGTATTTGGCGCAAGAAAAATCCGAGTTTGAGCGTGCGATTGGGTATTTTCAACAAGCTTTGAAATTGGACAAAACCGACAGCGGTGCGTTAAATAATCTGGGTAATTGTTATGATTGTTTGAATCAAACCACCGAGGCGATTGAGGCATACAGTCGCGCCATTGCACTGAATAATGAGTATATTGCAGCCATTTACAACCGCGGAAATGCTTACAGCAAAGCGGGTAAAAACCCTCAGGCTTTGGCAGATTTAGACCGCGCCTTAGCATTGGACGCGAATTTTTATCAGGCCTATTACAACCGTGGCGCGCTTCACAAACGAATGGGAAAAATAACCCAATCCACGCGTGATTTTGCCATTGCCAAAACTTTAGCACAAACCGAATTAAACCAAAAAGGACAATCGTGAGCGATCAAGACAACAAATTAATAGCCGAGAGAAAAGCCAAATTAGCCATTTTAAGAGCAGCGGGCAATCCCTTTGTCAATGACTTCAAACCCACTCATTTGGCACAAAATTTGAGTGACGAATATCGGCAATTTTGCAAAGAAGATTTAGCGCAAAAATCCGTTCAAGTCGCAGTAGCGGGGCGGATGATGCTCAAACGGGTGATGGGAAAGGCGAGTTTTGCCCAGCTTCAAGACAGCAGTGGGCGCATTCAATTGTTTGTGGCGCGCGATGCATTGGCAGAGGGGATTTATAACACTCAGTTTAAAAAATGGGACATTGGCGATATTATCGGCGCGACGGGCGTTTTGTTTAAAACCAATGTCGGCGAATTGTCTGTTCGGGTGAGTGAAATCCGTTTGCTGACCAAATCGCTGCGTCCTTTGCCTGATAAATTTCACGGTTTGGAAAATCAAGAAATGCGCTATCGTCAGCGTTATGTGGATTTGATTGTGAATGAAAAATCGCGCCATACTTTTAAAATGCGCGCTCAAATTGTGGCGTATGTGCGCAATTTTTTTACCAGCCATCAATTTCTTGAAGTGGAAACCCCGATGATGCACGCCATTCCTGGCGGGGCAACTGCCAAGCCATTTGTGACTCATCATAATGCGCTGGGTATGGATTTGTTTTTGCGCATTGCGCCTGAATTGTATTTAAAACGGCTGATTGTGGGCGGAATGGACAGGGTGTTTGAGATCAATCGTAATTTTAGAAATGAAGGATTATCCACGCGTCACAATCCCGAATTTACGATGATTGAATTTTATCAAGCCTACGCCACTTATCACGATTTGATGGATTTAACGGAACAATTATTTCGCGGTATTGCCAAAGAAGTTTATGGCAATTTGGTGGTGGATTATCAAAACGAGACTTTTGATTTTGCCCAATCGTTTGTGCGACTGAGCGTGTTTGAGGCGATTTTGGCGCACAATCCAAATTTGAATGCGCAGGATTTGAGCACACAAAATATCAAAAAAACGGCGCAAGATTTGGGTATTTGCACGCAAGAAAACTGGGGTTTGGGCAAAATTCAGATTGAGATTTTTGAAGCCACCGTGGAAAATAAACTGATTCAGCCGACTTTTATTACCGAGTATCCGACCGAGGTTTCACCCTTGGCACGGCGCAATGACGACAATCCGCTGATTACCGATCGGTTTGAGTTGTTTATTGGCGGCAGAGAAATTGCAAATGGATTTTCTGAGCTCAACGATGCACAAGATCAAGCGCAGCGTTTTCAGGCGCAAGTGGCTGAGAAAGTCGCAGGCGATGACGAGGCGATGCATTACGACGGGGATTACATTCGCGCCCTAGAATACGGAATGCCGCCGACCGCGGGCGAGGGGATTGGGATTGATCGATTGGTGATGTTATTTACTGATTCTGCCTCAATTCGGGACGTGTTGTTGTTTCCACATATGCGCCTTGAGAGTGAATAATATCCTTACGATTGACGGGCCCAGCGGCGTGGGAAAAGGCACGATTGCACGCATAATGGCGCAGAAATTAGGCTGGCATTTGCTGGATTCTGGTGCGATTTATCGGGCATTTGCGCTGGCAGTTAAGACACAAAACGCAGCAATTGAGGATGAAAAATCACTGCTGCGCATCGCTCAAAATCTGGATTTAAGTTTTAAAACTCAAGCGGACAATGAATTAGTCAGCGTGTATTTGAATCAGCAAGAAATCTCCGCTGAGTTGCGCCTTGAAACCACGGGCGAATTGGCCTCAAAACTTGCCGCAATTAAGGTGGTGCGTGCGGCATTATTGCAACGTCAGCGCGATTTTGCACACACGCCAGGATTGGTGGCAGATGGGCGCGATATGGGCACGGTGGTGTTTGCGCGCGCGACCTATAAAGTGTTTTTAACCGCCAGTGCTGAGCAACGCGCGATTCGGCGTTTTAAACAGTTGCGAAATCAAGGTGTTAAAGGTATTATCTCGCAACTCTTAGCGGAGGTGGTAAAACGAGATGCGCGCGATTCGTCACGCAAACACTCGCCTTTAGTGCCCGCTGAAACTGCGCTTGTGATTGACACAACGACCCTTTCTATTGAGGCGGTGGTGGCAAAAGTGAGCGCACTATTTGAGGATTTTAACGGCAGTCCTTTTTTATAAATTAACTCGCATCAATCAAATCAATCCCGTTCGTTTGAAATGTCGCGATCAACCCAAAATACAATTATGTCAGAATCATTTGCAGAACTCTTTGAAAACAACGAAACCCAACAAAACGTCAAAATTGGCGATTTAATTTTCGGCACAGTCGTCAAAATTAATCGTGAAAAAGCGGTCATTAACGTTGGACTAAAATCAGAAGGCTTTGTGCCACTGGATCAATTTAAAGACGCAAGCGGCACGCTAGAAATTGCCGAGGGAGATGTGGTTGAAGTTTTGCTGGATTCGATTGATGACGGATTGGGGCATACGCTACTTTCACGCGAAAAAGCCAAACGGATTAAAGCTTGGAAAGTGCTTGAGTTGGCGATGAACACTAAAGAGCCAATTATGGGCGTTGTAACGGGCATTGTGAAAGGCGGTTTGACGGTTGAAATTGGCATTATTAAAGCCTTTTTACCAGGCTCATTGGTGGATATTAGACCCGTTAAAGATTTTAATTATTTGCTCAATAAAGAGATTGAAGCCAACGTGATTAAAATGGACGAAGTGCGCAATAACGTGGTGATTTCCAGAAAAGCCGTGCTTCAAGAAGCGCATTCAGCCGACAGAGAATTGCTACTTGCCAGCCTTGAAAAAGGCAAAGTAATCAAAGGGATTGTCAAAAATCTTGCCGATTATGGCGCGTTTGTTGATTTGGGCGGTATTGATGGTTTGTTGCACATTACCGATATTTCGTGGCAGCGCGTTAGTCATCCGTCAGAAAAATTGGACATTGGCGATGAAATCACGGTTAAGATTTTGAATTATGACAAAGAAAGAATGCGCGTCTCGCTCGGCTTGAAGCAGTTAGCAGATAGCCCTTGGGAGAATATTTCAGATCGTTTGCCGATTGGCAAAAAAGTCGTCGGCGTGGTGTCTAATTTAACCGATTATGGCGCATTTGTGCGCATTGAAGCGGGCGTTGAGGGCTTGGTTCATGTCAGCGAAATGGATTGGACAAATGCGAATGCGCGCCCGTCTAAGTTTGTTAAATTGGGTCAAGAGGTTGATGTGGTGGTGTTGGACGTTCAAGAGCAACAACACCGTATTTCTTTGAGTATGAAACACGCACAAGAAAATCCTTGGGAGTCTTTTGATGCGACTTATAGTAAAGGCGAAAAAATTCAGGTGGTGATTAAATCCATCACCGATTTTGGGCTGTTTGTTGGCTTGCCGGGTGGGATTGATGGACTGATTCATTTGGCAGATGTGTCGTGGGAAAAACAACCCGCGGATCAAATCGTGGCTGATTACACCAAAGGGCAGGAGCTTGAGGCGGTTGTGTTGAATATTGATGTTGAAAAAGAACGCATTGCGCTGGGCATTAAACAATTATCTGAGGACGCATTTACCGAATATACGCTGTCTCATAATAGAGGATCGGTAGTGTCGGGCGTGGTTTTTCAAGTGGGCGCTAGAGGCGTGGTAATCACATTGGCAGACGAAGTGACAGGCTATCTCAAAGCAGGTGAAATTTCTGAAGAGCACGTCGCAGATGCCTCAACTATGTTTAAAGAAGGCGACAAAGTTGAAACCGTGATTGTGCAAATTGATCGCAAATCTCGCAACATTGGACTGAGTATTAAAGCCAAAAATTCAGCCGAAGAAAAAGTCGCGATGGATCATTACAACAAACAATCTTCTGAGGAAGTGTCCCATTCAACTTTGGGCGATTTGCTCAAAGGAGTCAAGGATAAATAAGACTGATTCGGTGCTCAATGATGGCGTTTTATTTTTTTGATTGCGATGAAAAAACTAGATTTAGCACAGAGTTTGTTTAACAATGATTCCCTGAGGCTTTCTAAACAGGAGGCTAAGGAGTCGGTTAATGTGATTATTCACGAATTAACGTCCGCGATTGTGTCGGGCAAAGGCGTGGAGATTCGCGGATTTGGGGGATTTCATAAAAAATACAGAAAGCCGCGTGTCGGCGTTAATCCACAAACGGGCGAATTAACACAGGTTCGGGAAAAATTTGTGCCATTTTTTAAAGCTGGAAAGCCTTTAAAAGATTTGCTGAATAAGCCTTAATTTGAATGATTTATTGAATAAATTTTTACTGTATAATCCAATTTTTTTTCGGGGCGTTAGCTCAGTTGGTAGAGCACCGGACTTTTAATCCGATGGTCGAGCGTTCAAATCGCTCACGCCCCACCACCTTATAAAAGGACTTTTAGCGAAGTCCTTTTTTTACGTCTATTGAAAATACTTGCTGTATAAATGGATTGAATGGCAGGCTTGAATTGCCTATATTTTTTGCGACAAACCGAGGTGTGATTTATGATGCCGAGATTGTTGGTTTTTTGAGTCGGAAAATCAATATATTAAATAATTCTAAAACATAACAAATAGAGTAAAAAATCGTTTAAAATCTATAAATTTTTTATTTCAGTTTTTTTATCATATATTGGCAGAATTGCAGAATTAATGTTATTTGTATTCCACTTAAAAAAGCCCGTTAACCCATATTTAATAAATTTTAGTTTTTCTGAGATAAATTATGCCAAAAAAAATAACCCACACCACCGCCTCCTCCGACTCCTTCATATTTGAATGGTCATCCACCATCACTGGTTTTGATCTATTTGACACGCCGTTTGTCTTTGAAGGCAGCTCGGCCGTAGATTCCATTTGGATTGGAGACAATGCCTCCATTGATGTCACTGATTCCAAAGAAGGCAGTGACAACTTCTATCTGCAAAGTTATCTCGGAGAATACAATCAGTCCATTGTCGGATCAACATATACGCTTAAACACAAACTGAACTTAAATGAATCCATTACCTTTTCAGGTAATTCAGGTGACAGAGTTTATTTTTCAGATGGCAGTATGATACTCGATACCTTTTCTACTCAAAACTCAGCAGGGGTTTATCAAACACTCAGCGCCGAGATGTTTACGGGAAGCCCAACCCCTGCCTACACATCCGTCTCCCCCTACATTGCCACCAACACAGGCTCAACCGTCATTCAAGTTAATGATAGCGATGGCTTCACCGTTCCGCTAGGAACGGTGGGACAAAACCTAACCATTGTCGGCGGCGCTGGCGTTGAGCGGGTGCATGTGAGTAATTATCAAACCGTGAATATGGTGCAAGCAGCTCTTGGCTCAGATGTGGCATATTTGTATGATAAATTTGCCAACTACGATCAAACCATCGTTGGCACCAACTACGTATTTACCCATCAGTCGCGCACCAACGAGCAGCTCAGCATCTCAGCCAATTCAAATGATCAAATCTATTTTACCGATGGCAATATCACTCTATCCACCGACTTACTGAACGCTGATTACACTTACCAAATCATCACCGCAGATATGCTCTCCCCAGAGGGCACTGCTGCAAACATCCAAAAAATAGCCATCGGCAGTATTGCAGTGATTAATGGAGCATTTGATGTCAACAGCGATCAGGTGCTAATTGAAGTGCATTTTAATAATGCCATTGATATTGACACTGCCAAAGGCAGCCCAATCCTCAGTTTTACGATGGGCAACAATATCACCACTGCCACCTATAATTACACCGAGAATAAAGTTAACAATACTGAATCATTGTATTTTAATCTCAATCGCCCACAGGGCGAGGCAGCCCTCATTCGACTCTCATCCATTGATCTCAACAAAGCCACCATTGTTAAACACAATGGCACTTCAGCAGAAGTCTTAAACACTGAGTTTGTGGGACACAAAATTGAGAATTTTGAACTAGACAACACCAGACCCAGCCTAGTCATCACCGACAATAAAGATCAACCCACTGCCTCTGCTAATTCGGTCACCTTCAGTCTGGCGTTTAATGAAGACATCATCGGCTTCACTCAAAGCGATATTACAGTCAATGCCACCCTCAACGACTTTACCCAAGTCAATCCCCGTCTTTGGACAGCCACAGTCACCCCTTATAACACCACAGATGACACCATCACCCTGAGTGTTGCTGAGAATGTTGCCACTGATTTAGCAGGCAATGGCAACTACAGCGTTAACGCCACCCAATCGATTGATCTCAATGCAGTTGCCACTCCAATTCTCAGTCTTGAGATTGCCACAGAAAATGGCATCACCACCTCACAACGCGTCAATGTCATCCTGCACAACCCCTACAGCTGGCAATATTCCACTGATAATGGATTCAGTTGGACACAGGGTGGGTTCGATGATTCTCATTTTATGTTGAATAATGAGCAAACTTATCAAGCGGGTTATGTGCAAGTGATAGAAACGTTGTTTGACTCTGGCATGCTTGAAGACAGCCCCGCTGGCACGCTCTCAGAAACCTTTACGGTAAATTACGCAGCCCCAGCAGCCATCTCAGTGACGCTTGATGAAGACAGAGGCATTGTGGGTGATTTGGTGACGAGTAACGGACAATTCCACGTCTCGGGAATGAATCCCAATGCAGACTTTGAATATTCAACCGATGCAGGCAAACACTGGACAAGAGTCGTTGATTCGGATACTTTTAATCTGGTTGATGGATTCTATTTTAAAACCGAGATTATGGTGCGTCAGATTGATGATTTTGGCACTCAGGGAGAGATTACCAAATTTGGTCGCACGGTGACTTACAACGACAGCGCCTACAATGCCACTTTGACGAATAATCTGGTTGGATTGCCTCAGGCAGATCAGTTAGTTACCTATACATTTACCTTTGACGACCCTTACTATACTTACGATAAGATTGCCACATTTAACGAATTTGATATTAACATTACCAATGGCAGCAAATATGATTTTGCTCAAACCAGTGATAATTCATATCAATTACGCGTTTCCCCTAAAGCAGGGATTAATGGAAATATGGTGGTGAGTATTGCCCCCGATAGTGTGTTTGATTCCGCAGGAGCTGCCTATGTGCTCAGCAAAACGCAAAGCATCCAAACCGCAGATCCTTATCTCAACATTACTTCTACAGACAAATGGAACGTCGTCAATTCTCAGCAAACCCTTGTTTACACGCTGACTTTTAACGAGCTCATTCATTTTGCCGGTAATAGCACCATTCTCACTGAAGATTATTTGAGAGTTGTTTCGGGTGGCTCTAATATTACCAGCAGAATTGAAAGCATTACTGGAATCAGACCAGGCGTGCAATACGAAGTGGTGGTGATTGCCCCTGAGGATTCCACGCAATCAGTCGCATTGACTTTTGATGCCACTGTGTTTGACGCATTAGAATTTGCCGCCGATATTAACAAAACCAGCACCCACTACAACATTAACACCACCGCGCCAAATGTGGTGATTACTCACGACAACGAGAGCGAGCGATTGCAACTGGGCGAAGACATTACTTATACCTTCACTTTTGATGAAGCAGTGGAAGGTTTTGAAGTGGGAGATATTATGTTTCATGATGGCGTTGATACTGCCGTTTTAACTGAGCCTAATGAAGATGGCGTTGATACTTCCGATTCAACTGAACCTGAGTTAAATGAATTGGTGCAGATTTCTGATAGCGTTTATACCCTGACTCACGCTATGGGTGATCATCTTGAAAGCTCAGCTTTACTGATCTCAATAGAGGCAGGTGCTGTGACTTCATTAGACGATGGACAAAAAAATCCAACCACGCAAATAAGTTTTGATGCGGATGTTTTAAACAACGGCACGTATTTTTATCAAAATACCACTCGCGGCGATTTGGCTGTCGGCTACGCGAATGACACGGGCGATTTTAATGGCGATGGCATCACTGATTATATTGTGAGTGCGCCCTATGCGGATTCGGATTATGGCAAGCGAGAAGATGCTGGCGTGGTTTATGTCATCTTTGGTGATGAAGATGCAGATTCTTATCGTCCATTTGATTTAGAGCGTCCATTGATGGGTGAGCGAGGATTTGCGATTCACGGCTCTCAAGGTGTGGGCATACCCGAAGACTTCACGATGGATGATGCGAGTCATAGCAGACTTAATCAAGGAATGAATCCATGGGGCGCTAGAGCATCGGGCGATAATTTGGGATTTGCACTGGCAAATGTAGGTGATGTCAATGGCGACGGAATGGACGATATTTTAATCGGCGCGCCAAATTATGATTCTTTTCGTGTTAGAAAGTTCCATAGGTACGAAGATGAAAGAGATCTCCTGAGGGATGAAGTGATAGATCTAGAGGATGAGGATACAAACATTCAGATATATAACGATTGGGGACATCTAAACAGTGGCGGCGCTTATTTAATTTATGGCAAGGCAGACAATGATGCGATTGATTTGAAGGAGACTTTCAAGAATTTTGATGGTGATGAGGATGATGAAATTCTGCATAAGACTGATAAAGGAATGCTATTTACCACGGATTCGTATGCGCATTTAGGCTCTTCGGTGGCAGCGGCGGGCGACCTTAACCGAGATGGTTATGCTGATTTTATGATCGGCTCTCAGAATATCAATAAAAACAATGTTTATGTGGTTTATGGCGGACAAAAAAACAAAGACGGATCAGATATAACAGGGAATTTTAGTTTTGATCAGGTTGCTAAATTTAACGACAATCAAGACAAAAGATTTATGCCACTGGATGGTTTTGTGATACGCGGCGATGCGATTGCTAGACTTGAGGACATTGGCCATAGTATGGAACAAGTGTCGGATCTCAATAAAGACGGGATGAATGAACTTGCGATTGGCGTGAGTGGGCTTCGTGGCAATATCGGCTACCGCCCCGAACCCCTTTACATTGATGGCGTGAATCAAGTCTATAGTTATACCTACCTTGTTTATGGTCAAGATGATCAAAAGGATATTGACATTCAAAATATTATGGTGGCGCATAAGTATGGCGAGACTGCTGCGGAAGGTCGTTTGATTTATGAATCCACCCCTGCCTACACACTGGGTAGTTATGACAGTTATCAAGATGCACCGATGATTGTCACCTCCGCAGGGGATTTTAATGGCGATGGTTTGGAGGATTTGCTGGTTAGCACACCGAAAGCCAGACTTGAGCAAATAAGAGCTAACAGCGACAACCCAGGCATTGTTTATGTGATTTATGGAACACACACCGACACTGGCAGGTCCTTTGATTTGGCAACCCTCAAAAATGGCTTGGGCGATACTGCACTCGGCATAATGATTGTAGGGCTGGAGAGTTGGGATTCCACGGGTTATGCCATTCACAGCGCAGGCGATTTTAATGGCGATGGGATAGACGATATTATCATTGGCGTGCCTCATGCGGACGTCGGTGGCAATAACAGCGGCGCTGCTTATATTATTTTTGGCAGCCTAGAACAGTCTGGACCGATTGATTTAAAGGCCATTCAATTAGAGCAAGACGATCATCGCGGGCTGATGATTTCTGGTGATAATGCAGGCGCACTGGTAGGCTATGATGTGTCTTCCGTTGGTGATTTTAATAATGACGGACTTGCCGATGTGGTGGTCAGCGCACATGGAGAAAACACCGAGTTTGATAATGAACACGATGAGATGTGGTTTGATCTTAGAGATGAAGGCGATACGTTAGATATCAGACTTGAAGAGTTTAAAAGCCACGAAAATCCAGGCAGAAGTTATATTATTTATGGCGTTGAAGGCGCAGATCAAAACATTGTTTTGCAGAGTTTTAATGAATATCTAGCAGATACGTCACTGAGTGAGACTCCGCTGACTAATGATGAATATAATGAGATTCAGACTGACACATTGAGAGACTATGCTAAATTTGAAAGGACTGGTCATTTTGCCTCAGAGGATCGCGAACAGCTCAATGATTATGATCGATTTTATCTTGGCGAAAATCTCGGACAGTCTGAGGTAGATGATGAAGACAAAGTGCAGATCTCAGAAGACACAATCATGGATCGGCGCTCCTATGAGATAGGGTTAGATTTTTTTGCTTCTGATGATGTGGAGGAGGAGATCGAAAACCTCAAAGAAGAGCATTTAGAAAACGAGGAAGCAATCTATTTTGATGTATATGGGCAGGAAGCGCCAGGCGTAGCACCACCAGACCCCTATGCAGCCGCTTCTGAAGACGTAACGGTGGATGCGGAAACTGGCGAAATAGTGGTAGTGGCCACGACTATGACGTATTACAAAACCAGCGAAGATCTTGCACCAGGTGAGGCGTGGGACAACGAATGGATGGTTTTGTATTAGATTGATACAAGTCACTTCCGAGAGAATCTGCTAACCAGCCACAGCGCAAAGCAATAAATCAACAATCCGCCAACCCGAGACAGCGCAAAGCGTTTATCGCGTGGCTTTCGGAAGTATGCCGTGGCTTTCTAAAAGGAATGACAAGCATTCCTACACTACTCGCGTTAGTCAAACCCACCACCGAGAGAATCTGCTAACCAGTGATAGCGCAAAGCGTTTATCGCTTTGCTTATCTAAAGAGTATCATTCCCCTATTATTCACACCCCATAAAACCACACAATGTTTGACAACGAAATGTTTGAAATCTGGCTAGATTCCGAAGCCACCAATGCGATGAGCAAAATCACCTCGGGCGAAACTGCCACCCCAAACGAAATGATGGTTTTGATTTTAAAAGCCCAAACCAATCACATCACCCATATGGAGCAAGACCTCAGAGGCGAGATGATTGCGCTACGCACCGATATGGACAAGCGTTTTGAAGAGGCAAAG
>CAZRUL010000005.1:2163-3949 GCA_964603245.1 uncultured Piscirickettsiaceae bacterium | reverse complement strand
TTGCGCTACGCACCGATATGGACAAGCGTTTTGAAGAGGCAAAGATTGACAGCCAGCGCCGCTTTGAAGAAGCAAAAAAAGAAACCCAACGCCGTTTTGAAGAGGCAAAGGTTGAAACCCAACGCCGCTTTGAGGAAGTAAAGATTGACAGCCAGCGCCGCTTTGAAGAAACCCAACGTCGCTTTGAGGAAGTAAAGATTGACAGCCAGCGCCGCTTTGAAGAAACCCAACGTCGTTTTGCGCAAATAGATGGTCGTCTGGATCAGTTTATGAAATGGTCAATTTCCAGCACCCTAGTGGTCGGCGCTATAGTCATTGCCGCGATTCGTTATTTGTAATCCATTACCCGCCGTTCTTAAGCGCGCAACCGTCGCAAACCCATAAATTTTCGCCGTAATAATGTAGATCTTTGCCGTAATAATGTAGATGATTGCCGTAATAAAGAAGATTGTTGGAGCAAAAAAGAAGATTGTTGAAGCAAACAAGTAGATTTTCGCCGTAAAAAAGTAGATGATTGCCACAACAAAATAGATTGTTGGAGCAACAAAGAAGATTGTTGAAGCAAAAAAGTAGATTATTGGAGCAATCAAGAAGATTTTTGTCGCTATCAAGAAGATGATTGTAAGCTTGATCAAAAAATCTAAGTTTGTGTTGTCAAAAAACCCACCTAAAACCCAAATCAATGCCCGCCAAACGCCATTTTCCAGCGGGTTAAGCCCCTCTATTGTGGTGCATTAAGGGCGACATAACACATCGAGTGCCGCTTGAATCGGTTTTAACGTAGTGGCTAACTTTTTTCTAATCGCCGACCCCGTGAGATTGTGCGCAGAGATTGTGCTCACCACCAAAACCTCGCTGATCCCTGCCAAAAACAGGCGCGCGCGGGATTTTGCGTCTTCATAACCCAACGTTTTGCCCACGTTTTCGGCTTGCATTTGCAGTTGTTCAATGCTGTCCAGCGGGCTTATCAGCGGATGTGCGAATTGTTTGCCCAGCACTTCCAGCGTGCGATACAAAATGTGTTCCTGATTGATCTTTGCGAGAATATGGCTGAGCGTTTTGAGCAGAATTTGCCCCTGTTCGGTGTTAATCTCGCGCAATAATTCGGTGCTTTGAGGCAGGGCGATGGTGTGATTGAGGTTCGGCAAGTCGCGCGGCATCCGCTCAATGAAACCCACTAAAAACGCGGGCTTGCGCTGTCCTTGTTGCCACAGTTTGTGCGTGCGCTCAAGCGGAATTAACCCCGTTTGCAACACTAAATTAGTCGTGTCAATGAGAATATTGATGTCATCTTCATAAGGCAAGAACTCCAGCAAATAATGGGCGATGTTTGCCCCCACCTTTTGACTCAGAGTTTCAGGTTTTGAGAGCAAAAAGCGTCCGATTTCTGCCTGTTGATCGGTGTTTGTGGCGCACCACCACGTAAGTTGGAGCAAGTCGCTGGTGAGCGCGCGTGTGTTTGCCACTGCCACCACTGCCTCAATGTTGCCGAGTTTGAGCAGCGCAGATAAATTGGACGCGCCGACTTGTCCCATCCGCGACCAACGTTTGAGATAGGACGGATAGCCGCCCATTGATCCCAACACTTGATTCACTAATAGCGTTTGCACCGCGGCTAAATATTTGGTGCTGTCGCCTGTGCTTTGCAATTGAATGCTTTTTTCCGCGCGCGCTGAATTCAGTCCGACCACCACGAGTTTATACACGTCAATTCGAATGGCGATGGAGGTGGCAATCAGGGCGTGGAGTTTGAGGGTGTCTTCTGGGCTGAGCGGGGTGTCTTTTG
>CAZRUL010000005.1:0-2063 GCA_964603245.1 uncultured Piscirickettsiaceae bacterium | reverse complement strand
GCTCGCTTTAAAATTTGTCGCATTCTACCCAACCTACTTTACGCGTATGAAAAAATTTACCCCCAAACTAATTATGATTGATGTTGATGGCACGCTGGTCGATAGTGTGCCTGATTTGGCGTTTTGTGTGGATGCGGTGATGGTGAAAATGAATAGGGCACAATGGGGCGAGGAAAAGGTGCGCCACTGGGTCGGAAACGGCGTGCCAAAACTGGTGGAGCGATCACTCAGTGGCGTGCTGGAAGGGGCGTTTAGTCCAGCGGATTTTGACATTGCCTATCCGTTATTTTTAGAATTGTATGCGCAGAATGCCTCGGTGCGCTCGCATTTGTATGAAGGCGTGCTTGAGGGGTTGAATTATTTACGCGCGCAAAACTATGTGCTGGGCTGCGTGACCAACAAAGCGGCGCAATTTACGTTGCCGATTTTGAAGGATTTGGGGATTTTTGAGTATTTTAAGATTGTCATCTCGGGCGATACGTTGGCGCGCAAAAAGCCTGACCCTTTGCCATTGTTGCACGCGAGCAAATATTTTGACATTGCCCCTGAAAAAGCACTGATGCTGGGGGATTCGGTGAGTGATGTGCGCGCTGCTAGAGCAGCTGGGTTTGAGATTATTTGTATGTCGTATGGCTACAATCACGGGGTGGATATTCGCGAATCAAGTCCCGATTTGGTGATTGATTCGATGGCAGAGTTGCTCAATTATTTATAAACCAAACATTTATTTGTGAATAGAGCATTTGACAGTGCGCATATTTGGCACCCCTACGCCAAAATCCCGAACGCCATTCCTACGCATTTGGTGAAATCGGCGCGTGGGGTTTGGCTGACATTAGAAAACGATGTGCGAGTGATTGACGGAATGAGTTCGTGGTGGTCGGCGATTCACGGCTATCGTCATCCCGCGCTGGATGTGGCGGTGCGTGGGCAATTGGACAAAATGGCGCACGTGATGTTTGGCGGATTGACGCATCAAAGCGCGATTGATTTAGCAAAAATCTTGATTGAAATCACACCCGCATCTTTGGACACAGTTTTCTTTGCAGATTCGGGTTCGGTGGCAGTGGAAGTTGCACTCAAAATGGCATTGCAATACGCAAATCACGCGGATAAAACTAAATTCATCACGATTTATGGCGGCTATCACGGCGATACTTTTGGCGCGATGAGCGTGTGCGATTCCGAAAACGGAATGCATCGGGCGTTTGGTGGAATGTTGGCGCAACATTTCTTTGTCAAACAGCCGACTTTGAATAATACTCAAGCCGCGCTCGATGATTTGGCACATACTCTCAAACGCCATCATCAAAGCATTGCGGCGATGATTTTAGAGCCGATTGTGCAGGGAGCGGGCGGGATGAATATTTATGCGCCCGAGTATTTGAGGGGCGCGCGGGCGTTGTGCACGGCGTATGACGTGTTGCTGATTGTGGATGAAATTGCCACGGGATTTGGACGCACGGGCAAACTGTTTGCGTGTGAATATGCCGAGATTGTGCCTGATATTTTGTGCGTGGGCAAGGCGCTGACGGGCGGTTATATGACGCTGGCGGCGGTGCTGACAACGGATGCGGTGGCGCAACGGGTTGGGGTGCTGATGCACGGGCCGACTTTTATGGCAAATCCGCTGGCGTGTGCGTGTGCTCAGGCGAGTATTAAATTATTGTTGAATGGCGATTGGCGCGCGCGCGTGCAAAACATTGAGCGCATTTTTACAAAGGAATTGTTGCCTTTGATGACACATCCGAAAGTGCGCGATGTGCGCATTATCGGGGCGATTGCGGTGATTGAAATGCACGGGGATATTGCGCTGGAGCGGGTGCAAAAAGATTTGATTGAGTCGGGCGTTTGGCTGCGTCCGTTTGGGAGATTATTGTATGCGTTGCCGCCGTTTATTATTTCCGATAGCGAGTTGATGACACTCACGGGGGCGATGCAAAAAGTGGTGAAAACGGCGCTGTAGTTTTATTTTTTAGTTGTTCATCGCGCGGATTTGAGACGATTTTTGATTGATTGATTGATTGATTGATTGATTGATTGATTGATTGATTGATTGATTG
>CAZRUL010000004.1:40036-49511 GCA_964603245.1 uncultured Piscirickettsiaceae bacterium | reverse complement strand
TACTTTTGATTTTTCGCAATTTTTATAGGTTTTTTTGTTTTCGTGTGTGGTTTAGACAACAATATTTTTTTCTAAGAGTGTCATAATGTTTTTGAGTGGTCATAATTCTATCACTGCATTTTGTATTTTTAAAAGTTCATCGCTAATTGCGTGTTTTATGTTCTCTATTTTTTGGTATTTTTCTGCTATCTCCACTTGTGCTTTTATATCAAAATCCCCCTTATTGTCAACTGGAATTTTTATACTCACTTTTTTGATAATACCAACAGTCATTCTTTTATTTTGTTCTCCGACCGCATAAGTTTTTAATTCATTATTCAAATAACTAAATATATATTCTAAAGAAATATTTTTAAAATTATCATTCTGAATTAACGCACCACAATGCGTGGTCATAGAAAATTTATCATTTCTCAAGAAAACTGTTCCTGCATATATACCATCTGTTGTCCAAGTAATACATTTTTTGTTATGGTCATAGCTATCAATATGCCCAATAATTCCATCATTTGTTGTTTGAGACGAATATAGAGGATAGTTACCTCTATGATTTTGAATATAACTATTTGTGTATTTGCTCAATCCTTTTTTAATGTTATCTTTTCCAAACAAATTTAAGATTGATATTATTTTGTACTGATGATTATCTTTTATATCAATTTTTACATTTTCAACATACTGTTGATATTCTTTAACTTTAGTTTTCAACTCATCAATCAAGTAAATTTTTTCTGCTATTTTATTTTGTTGTTCAATATCTATTTCATTATTTTTAACAGGTAATTTGATCTTTATCTTGTTTAACATTGACGGATAAACTTTTGTAAACTCATCTTTTCTATTTTCACCAATTCTACCTTTTGCTAAGTCCCGCAAAATTGGCTCTAACTGATATTTAACATATTCAAGGTTTATATTTTCTATCTTAGATTTCAATAATGCTCTATCGGCATTTATCGAAAATTCACCGCTGATTACTTTCACATACCCAGCAAAACCATTTGTTGCCCAAGTTAAAAACTTTCCTGCGTAGTCGTGGGTACCTATGTGTGTTAAAGGTGCATTATTGGATGCAGAATAAACTGGAAAATTACCTGCATTTTGATTGCCATAATTTTTAGTGTATTTTGACAACCCTCTCTCTACATCAAAAATATCAGAAATTAAAAAATCTTTATAGGTTACTTCTATCTTTTTTTTTTCGTTTATGGTCTCAATTTCACTTTTAAAACTTAGCAAAGAATCTGAAATATCATTTATTAAAAAGGCAAATTCATCAACACTAATTGTTTCATCTTTTTTTAACACACCCAAATTTATTTTTTCTTCTTTATTCCAGCAATTATCTATAATCCAACTGTCTAAATCATCAAACCATTTTATGTCTAAAACTTTACATCTATTATTGCTAGATTGGTAATATATTTTTGAACCTTTAAACATATTAAATTGAATCACTGCCTCACTTAAATCGTCTTGCTCAATATCAAAGCGATAGTTATCCCTACTTTCACCAATTTCACTCACTAAATAAGTAAATACTGGACTCTCCTGAACTTGTTGGGCATTCTGTTTTTTGGTAATTGCTAAAACATAAGTTTTTTTACTGGTGCTAAAAAAAGTATTTAACGGTAGAGAGATAATTGCGTCTATAAAACATTCGTTTTTAATAAATTCTCGTAATCTTGCATCATTTTTACGATTAAACAAGCCATCGGGAACAACCACAAAAGCTTTTCCGTTGGGCTTTAATGCTCTAATAATCCATTCCATAAACAAACCTTCAACACCCATACCGTTGATTTTGTAATAATTTTCTAATTCTTTGTCTTTGGCTATTTCTTCTTTTAGATTGCTACTACCACTGGTTACATAAGGTGGATTGGTTAAAATTAGATCATATTCATTTTTAGTTGGCTCGCTAAGCGTGCCTAAAATAGAATTAGTTTTTAGGTTAAAAGTATCATTAAATACAGTAGAAAATTCTTTAGTCAGATGTGGATTTTCTTTGATTAAATCAGAAAAATAAATCAACATATTGGCTTTTGCCAGAATGATAGTTTTTTGCTCATCCTTGTCAAAACCTTTATCAAAACCTCTAATCGTTATTTTGGGGATAACTTTTGTATCGGTGACTTCATAAAAATCATTTAACTTGCTTTTAATCGGCTCTAGCAAAAATTTACCCACGCCACACGCAGGGTCGCAAATAACTGCACCTTCTTTAATCTCACTACTTGCCATTTTTTCAATACGTCTGATGACTTTGAGTGGTGTAAAAAATTGTCCCCAGTTTTTCTTACTAATACTTTCTTTCAAAAAACTTTCAAATAGTTGAGATTTAAAATCGTAATTAATGTTTTCTAACTTTCCGTAGTCTTCAAATTTGGTTAATACCTTTTTAAAAACTGTGCTATATCCAGCAACTGATTTTTGGTCTTTGCTTACAAAAATAGTGCCGTTGATGATTGTTGTATTGTCTTTCTGACTATGAGGAAATAGGTCTTTAATTTTTTTTCTGATGGTGTCTGCGTAATATTGCAAAGCAAAATCTTCATCTCTTTTGTCATAAAGACCCATTAAATAATCAAAATTTTCAGGGTCTTCTAGTATTTTTAAATCACTTAAATATTTGAAAATAAACAACTCAACAAAAGTATACAAACAGTTTTCAGGTGTAGCGCCCGATACGCTCCAAATATCTTGCCAAATTTGTTTGGCTAAATCTGTTGGATTGATCAGTTTTTTTGAGATAATTTGGTTGTTTTTTTCATCAATAGAAGCGATAATTTTTTCTATCAGTTTGACCAATTTAGCATCTGTTGTTACATTGCTAGGATTCCAGTTGGTAGTAATAGGTTTTTTATTTTCATCTAGAATTTTTTCACCAGTCAATGCGTTGATCCAAATAGTTTGCTGGGTATCGGTTGCAATAATAATAGGGCATTGTATTTTTCTTGCAACTTCTATTTCTTGTGCTACCGCCTTTGCTTGTTTCTTTTCCGTATTAAATTCTTTAGGGGTTTTGTTTTCAATAATCGCTATCACATTTTTATTGTAAACAATAATACCATCAACTTTTTTTCGCTCAATCTTAGTGCCATAATCATAATCGGCAATAATTTTATATTCTTTTAATGCTTTAACTGAAGTTGCACCGATATTGTAAAAATCCCATTTTCCAATTTTTTCAGGTTTTTTATTTAAACCTCTTTGTAAAATTTCTTCACTCATAATCTGCCCCGTCAATTTCTTATCACTCATCCTAATTATTGTCAATACCTTTAAATAACGACATCCCTTATAAAAACAAACTCATCAGTGTCGCGTTAATTTTAATGCAATTTAAGGACGTGCTAGCACCAAAACCTCGCATCGAATCTGCGGATTAGCACGCACAATCACTCGGGTCAGCGCATTCAAACTCGCCCCCGTGGTCAGCACATCATCCACCAGCAAAACATTTTTATAGGGCAGATTTGGACGCGCCCGAAATGCGTGTGAAATCTCTCGGCGGCGCTGCTCTGGGTTGAGTTTTGTCAAAGATTGAGTGGATTTTTGACGCACACAACTGCGGGTATCAATCAGAATATTATGGCGTTGTTTGATCACTCGGAGCAGCTCCACCACTTGATTATAACCGCGCGTGCGAAGCCGATTTTTGTGCAACGGCATCGGCATAATCGCGTCAAATTGCGCGCCATCGTCCAGCAATGTTTGCAGCGCATTAGCGAGTTGTTCGGCAAAATATCTGCCCACACACAAACGGCGATGGTATTTAAATTGTTTGATCAATTCTTTGCTGAAATCATCGTAATTAAACAGCGCATACGCACGATGAAACGCAGGCGCATTTGCCAGACAACTGCCACAAAAATTGAGATGATCAAACAGCGGCGCGGCGCACGATTGACAACGATGCGGATGATTTTGCAATTTTGCCTGACACGGTTCGCACACGCAAAACACATCATATTTGCCACACAAAACGCATTCCTGCTGGCGCGCAATTTGGCTCAGCCGCGCGTAAAAACCCATCGCTTCTCGTCTGATAAATCTGCCCTAAATTGATAGCCGTCCGTGCAAAATGCTTTGAGTGGCTCGGGCGTGGTGATGCGGTTTTTAATCATATAATTCACCATCAATCCGCGCGCCCGTTTGGCATAAATGCCGATGATTTTAGGCACGCCGTTTTTGTTTTCTTTAAACGCAATGTGGATAATTTTGGCATTCAGTGCGGTTTGCGAAACGCCTTTAAAATACTCGTTTGAGGCAAGATTGATAATCGTCTCGTGTTCGTCTTGATTCAAAATATCGGAGAGTTTATCGCCCCAAAATTCATACAAATTTTTGCCGCGCACATTCGCCAATTTTGTGCCCATTTCCAGCCGATACGGCGCAATCAAATCCAGCGGGCGAATCACCCCGTACAAACCCGAAAGTATCCGCAAATGTTGTTGCGCAAACGCCAAATCCGCCGCCGAAAAAGCGCGCGCATCAATCCCGTGATACACGTCGCCCTGAAATGCCAACAATGCGGGACGCGTATTTGCACGGGCAGAATCAAGCGAAAAATCACGCGGGAAAGTTTGAAATCGCGCAAAATTCAGCGCAGCCAACTTCTCACTAATCTTCATCAATTCGGCAATCTCAGCCTGTGTTTTGGTTTTTAACAATTCAATCAGCGCATACGTTTGGCGCATTTGCCGAGTTCGGGTGCACAATTCCGCGTCGATTGTGTCGCTAGCGGGGGAAAAATCTTGGGTTTTTGAGGGGGAAATCAGAGCCAACATAAAAAATACTCGGGTCAAAATACGTCAAATTTAACAGCCCGCGCATTCTACCCGAACGCGTTTGACGCTTGACGGCTAAGCCCTATTTGCAACGCAAAAATAGCGTTTTCTACGTATAATCAAAAAAGTTTTGTCAAAATTTTATCGCCCATAACGCTATGCAAACACAGCCTTTACAACGTCCAAAATCGCGCGCACTTTATCACCCGAACAACGAACACGAAAACTGCGGCATCGGGTTTATCGCCCACATCAAAAAACACGCCTCGCCTCAAATTACGCAAGATGCTTTGGAAATGCTCGCGCGAATGGACCACCGCGGCGGCTGTGGTTGTGAGCACAATACAGGCGATGGCGCGGGGATTTTAACCAACATTCCGCACGGCTTTTTTAGCGTCGAAATTCAGCGTTTATTTCAAGTCAGCGTTGCACAGGGAAAATACGGCATTGGGAATGTATTTTTGCCTCAAAACAAAGCCTCGCGGGCGCATTGTATGCAACTCATAGAACAGGCAATTCGCGCACAGGGACAAACTTTTATCGGCTGGCGCACGGTGCCGATTGACGCACAAAAAGCCGACATTGGCAACGCCGCCAAACGCTCACAGCCCGTGATTCAACAATTGATTATCGGGCGAGCAAATGGGCTGGACAATGCAGCCTTTGAACGCGCCTTATTTTTGATCAGAAAGCAAGCCTCGCGCGCCATTCGCACCAACCAATCGCTGGCTGAAGCCGAATTATTTTATGTGTGCAGTTTGTCCAGTCAGGTGATTATTTACAAAGGAATGCTGATGGGTTCGCAAGTGCTGGATTTTTATCCCGATCTGTCCCATCCCGATTACGCCACGTATTTGGCGATGGTGCATTCGCGTTTTTCCACCAACACATTTCCTTCGTGGGATAGGGCGCAGCCGTGTCGTTATATGTCGCACAATGGCGAAATCAACACCCGTCAAGGCAATTACAACCGAATGAGAGCG
The DNA here is from genome assembly GCA_964603245.1 of uncultured Piscirickettsiaceae bacterium. Classification (GTDB taxonomy): domain Bacteria; phylum Pseudomonadota; class Gammaproteobacteria; order PS1; family Pseudothioglobaceae; genus CAZRUL01. The sequence continues at coordinate 43,735 of CAZRUL010000004.1, read as the reverse complement.
CGCGAAGGCACGTTAGAAAGTGATTTATTTGGGGCGGATTTAGCCAAATTATTGCCGATTATTGAAACCGATGTCTCGGATTCTGGCGCGTTTGATAACGTCTTAGAATTTTTGATGATGAGCGGGCGTTCGCTCCAAGAATCAGTGCTGATGATGGTGCCCGAAGCGTGGCAAAACGACACAAATATGAGCGCGGACAAAAAGGCATTTTACGAATATTTTTCCAATTTAATGGAGCCGTGGGATGGCCCTGCCTCGATTGCATTTGCTGACGGAAATTATATCGGCGCGGTGCTGGATCGCAATGGTTTACGCCCGTCTCGGTATTATTTGACCACTGACGATCGGGTGATTATGGCGAGCGAGGTCGGCGTGGTGGATGTTGCCCCCGAACAAATTAAAACCAAAGGACGATTGCGCCCTGGAAAAATGTTTTTGGTGGATTTTGAGCAAGGAAAATTGATTGACGATCACACCATCAAATCCGATTTTAGTGCCAAAAATCCGTATCAGCAATGGCTCAAAGACCAGCAAATTCACCTCTCAGAACTCGGCTGTGAAAAAGAAGTGCACGGATTTTATCCCGAAACTTTATTGCACCGCCTCAAAGCTTTTGGCTACAGCACCGAAACCCTACAATTTATGTTGTTGCCGCTGGTGGGCGATTTGCGCGACCCCGTGGGCTCAATGGGCAACGATTCGGCGTTGGCGTGTTTGTCGGATCAGCCCCGTATTATTTACGATTATTTCAAACAATTATTTGCGCAAGTGACCAATCCCGCGATTGATTCTATTCGTGAAGAAGTCGTGATGTCGCTGCGTTGTGCGATTGGCCCCGAGGGCAATTTATTGCACGACAGTGAGCGCAATGCGCATCGTTTGATTATTGAACATCCGATTTTAACCAACGAAGAAACCGCCAGCCTGCGTCATTGCAATACCCGTGGCTGGCGCACCAAAACCATTGATATTACTTACGACATTAAACAAACGGAGACATTGCCCGAGTTGTTGGAAAATATTTGTCAGCAGGGATCAAAGGCGATTAAAGACGGGCATAGTTTGGTGATTTTGTCGGATCGGAATATCGGCAAAAATCGGCTTGCCGTCAGCGCGTTGCTTGCCTCAAGCGCACTTCACAGGCATTTAGTGGCGAGGCACGAACGCACTCAAATCGGTATTATTATTGAAACAGGCGAGGCGCGCGAAGTGCATCATTTTTGCCTGCTGACTGGATTTGGTGCTGATGCAATTAACCCGTATCTTGCCTTTGAGGCGTTGTGGCAAGCGCGGCGCGACAAACTCACCGAGATTGAAAGCGATGCTGCCATCATCACCGCCTATCGCAAAAGCGTGGGCAAAGGAATGCTCAAAGTGATGGCAAAAATGGGCATTTCCACCTTAGAATCCTACAAAGGCGCGCAGATTTTTGAAGCAGTGGGACTCGCTCCAGAAGTGATGGATCGGTGCTTTTTTGAAACCGCCAGCCGAATCAAAGGCGTGGGCTTTGAGATTCTCCAAACTGAGAGCAAAACGCGCCACCAAAAAGCCTATCAAAGCGATGCTTTGGACAATATCGGTCAATATCATTGGCGTCCTCAGGGTGAAAATCATATGTGGAATCCGCAAACCATCGCCAGCCTCCAACTAGCGGCGCGCAATAACGACCAGCAAGCTTATTGGGATTTTGCCAAACACGCCAACGAAGAAGGCACGCGCAATTGCACCCTGCGCGGACTGATGTCGTTTAAAAACAAAAATCCGATTGCGCCCGAACAAGTAGAATCCGCCCAAACAATCGTCAAACGCTTTGCCACGGGTGCGATGAGTTTTGGCTCTATTTCTGCCGAATCCCACGAATCCCTAGCCATTGCAATGAATCGTTTGGGCGGCAAATCCAACACGGGCGAAGGCGGTGAAGATAGCGCGCGCTGGACACCCGAGGCAAATGGCGACTCAAAACGCAGCGCAATTAAACAAGTGGCATCGGGTCGGTTCGGCGTCACGATTGACTATTTAAACAACGCCGATGAGCTTCAAATCAAAGTCTCACAGGGTGCAAAACCTGGCGAGGGCGGCGAGTTGCCGGGTTCAAAAGTGGATGCGCACATTGCCCAAATTCGCCACTCCACCCCAGGCGTGGGCTTAATCAGTCCGCCACCGCATCACGATATTTATTCGATTGAAGATTTATCGCAACTCATTTTTGACCTCAAACGCTCAAATCCCGCGGCGCGCATCAGTGTGAAATTGGTGGCTGAAATCGGCGTGGGCACAATTGCCGCGGGCGTGACCAAAGCAAAATCCGATCACATTGTGATTGCGGGACACGATGGCGGCACGGGCGCATCACCGCTGACTTCCATCAAACACGCGGGGCTGCCGTGGGAATTGGGCGTGGCAGAAACCCATCAAACATTGGTGCTCAACGATTTGCGCTCGCGCGTGGCAATTCAAACCGATGGGCAACTCAAAACAGGGCGCGACGTGGCAATTGCGATTTTGTTGGGTGCGGAAGAATTCGGTTTTTCCACCGCGCCACTGATTACGCTGGGTTGCATTATGATGCGCAAATGTCATCTCAACACCTGCCCCGTCGGGATTGCCACGCAGGACAAAGCATTGCGCAAAAAATTCACGGGCAAACCCGAACACGTGGTGAATTATTTATTTATGGTGGCGGAAGAATTGCGCGGAATTATGGCGGAGTTGGGTTTTAAAACCGTGAATGAAATGATCGGTCGGGTGGATAAATTAGAAATGAATCCAGCCATTCAACATTGGAAACAAAGCTCCATTGATTTGAGTGCTCTGCTCACGCCCGCACACAAGCCAAATCCAAACACGGGGGTGTATCAAACCCTCAAACAAGATCATCAATTAGACGCACAACTTGACAACGCACTCATCAAACAAGCGCAAACCGCAATTGCCAGCAACACCCCCATTACGCTCACTAGCACCATTACAAGTTCTGATCGCGCGGTCGGGGCAATGCTCTCCTCGCACATTGTCAAAACTCGCCGAGGCAACACGCTGAATGATCACACCATTCACGTCAAATTTAGCGGCTGCGCGGGTCAATCGCTGGGTGCATTTCTCGCCAAAGGGGTCACTTTAGAAGTGGAGGGCGATGCCAATGATTACGTCGGCAAAGGACTCTCGGGCGGGCGCGTGATTGTGTATCCACCCAAAAATTCAGCGTTCAATGCCGAGAATGAAATCATCGCTGGCAATGTTTGTGGCTACGGCGCAACGGGCGGTGAGCTGTATTTATCGGGACAAGTGGCAGAGCGTTTTTGCGTGCGCAATTCAGGTGCGATTACCGTAGTGGAGGGCGTGGGCGATCACGGCTGCGAATATATGACGGGCGGGCGGGCGATTATTTTGGGCGAGGTCGGGCGCAATTTTGGCGCGGGAATGAGTGGCGGGATTGCCTATGTTTATAATCCCAATCACACTTTTGAGGCGTTGCACAATCCGATGATGATTGATTTGGATCCGATGGATACTGAAGCCAAACAAGCATTACATCGCCACATTAGCGCACACCTCAAATGGACGGGGTCGGCGATTGCACGGCGAATTTTGGACAATTGGGACACCGAGATTGTGCATTTTATCAAAGTGATGCCCAAAGATTTTAAGCGAGTGCTCAACGAGCAATCAGCCTAAACTTGCCGACATTCAAGCGCGCCA
>CAZRUL010000004.1:21204-39936 GCA_964603245.1 uncultured Piscirickettsiaceae bacterium | reverse complement strand
TGTTTTTTTTAAAACCTAACCCACCATTGCGATGAAATTTGACACCCAAGCCATCCGCTCAGGCTATCACACCACTCAAGAACAGGAGCATTCCGAGGCAATATTCCTCACCTCAAGTTTTGTCTTTGACTCCGCCGAGCAAGCCCAAAAACGCTTTGCCAAAGAAGAGCAGGGCAATATTTACGCCCGCCTCACCAATCCCACCGTGGCAGCATTTGAACGTCGTTTGGCAGTGTTAGAAAACGCACAGTCCTGTGTTGCCACTGCCAGCGGAATGGCGGCGATTTTTGCCACGTTGATGGCGCTCTTAAAGCCTGGTGATCACATTGTTGCCTCGCGCAATATGTTTGGCTCTACCATTGTTTTGCTGAATACCATCGTCGCCAAATTTGGCATTCGCATCAGTTTTGTGGATTTGTCCGATGTGCGCGATTGGGAAAATGCGCTGGAGCAAAACACCAAATTGTGTCTGCTTGAAACCCCCTCCAATCCGCTCGGCGAAGTGGTGGATATTGCCGCGCTGAGTCAAATCACCAAAGCTCGTAATATTTTGCTGGTGGTGGATAATGCCCTGCTCACGCCCGCCCTTCAACGCCCGCTTGATTTAGGTGCGGATATTGTGATTCACTCTGCCACCAAATATATTGACGGACAGGGTCGCTGTCTCGCAGGAGCAGTGCTGGGAGAGGCGGCAATCATTGAGCAAATTCACAGCTTCACGCGCACCACCGGGCCGAGTTTGAGTGCGTTTAATGCCTGGATTGTGCTCAAAGGTTTGGAGACGCTATCGCTGCGAATGGAAAAACACTGCGCCAATGCTGCCACTCTTGCCCACTGGCTCACCCAACAATCCCAAATCACCCAAGTGTATTATTTGGGTCTGCCTTCCCACCCGCATCACGCACTTGCCAAACGACAACAATCCGACTTTGGCGCAATCGTCTCATTCGTGGTCAAAGGCGGACGAGCGGCGGCATTTCACTTGATTAACCAAACCCAAATGCTCTCCATCACTGCCAATCTGGGGGACGCTAAAACCACCATCACCCACCCCGCCACCACCACCCATTCGCGTTTGAGTGCGGATGAGAAACACGCAGCCAACATCACCGACGGATTGATTCGAATCTCGGTCGGATTGGAAAATATTGGCGATGTGATAGATGATATTAACAGGGGGCTTTTGGTATAATTTTCGGATTTTTGACAGCGCCTCATTCTATGCAACATTCTTTTTCTTATCCCGATCTCATTCAATGTGGCAATGGCAAATTATTCGGCCCGGGCAATGCACAACTTCCCCAACCACCGATGTTGATGTTTGATCGCATCACCCACATTTCTGATCAGGGCGGAAAATACGGCAAAGGCTCTATCACCGCTGAGCTAGACATCAATCCCGACTTGTGGTTTTTTGCGTGTCATTTCAACAACGATCCCGTAATGCCTGGTTGTTTGGGAGTAGATGCGGTGTGGCAATTAGTCGGTTTCTTTTTGGGCTGGAGTGGTGGCATTGGACGCGGACGCGCACTCGGCTCGGGCGAAATCAAATTCACTGGGCAAATTTTCCCACACAATAAAATCGTCACCTATCAAGTAGACCTGTATCGCGTCATCAAGCGCAATCTTTATATGGGCGTGGCGGATGCAACCGTCTCCACCGATGGCGAAGTGGTGTATCACACCAAACGTCTCAAAGTCGGGCTGTTTGCCGACGCTCCTTCCACCGCCAAAACCAGTTAAATGCAACGCGTTGTCATCACTGGAATGGGGGTTGTCTCAAGTTTGGGCAATAATTGCCAGCAAGTGCTGGATTCTTTGAAATGCGCCAAGTCAGGCATTGCCTTTGACGAGAGCCATCAAGCATTTGGACTGCGCTCACACGTCAGTGGCGCGCTCAAACCCGTGGATACTGGCGACATTATTGATCGTAAAATGTTGCGTTTTATGGCAGATGCCGCGATTTATAACGCCGTTGCACTTGATGAAGCCATCAAACAAGCCAATCTCACCCCCGCACAAATCTCCCACCCACGCACGGGCTTGATTATGGGCTCAGGGGGTGCAAGCAATCAAAACGTGGTGGAGGCGGCTGATATTTTAAGAGACCGCGGCATCAAACGGGTCGGGCCTTATCGCGTCCCGCGCACGATGGGCTCTACCACTTCCGCCTGTCTTTCCACACTTTTCAAGATTAAGGGTATCAATTATTCCATCAGCTCAGCGTGTTCCACCAGTGCGCATTGTATCGGCAACGCGATGGAGCAAATCCAGCTCGGCAAACAAGACGTGGTGTTTGCGGGCGGGGGCGAAGAGCTGCATTGGTCGCTGTCAATGTTATTTGATGCAATGGGTGCGCTGTCCAGCAAATACAATCACTGCCCCGAGCAAGCCTCGCGCGCATTTGATGCGGATCGTGATGGCTTTGTGATTTCAGGCGGCGGCGGCGCGCTGGTATTAGAATCCTTAGAACACGCCCAAGCTCGCGGTGCTACCATTCTCGCCGAGCTCACGGGATATGGTGCAACCTCCGATGGCTTTGATATGGTCGCCCCGAGTGGCGAGGGTGCTGTGCGCTGTATGCAACTCGCCAAAGCAACGGTCAAAGGCAAGATTGACTACATCAACGCCCACGGCACTTCAACCCCCGTGGGTGACGTCAAAGAAATCGGCGCGATTCGCACGGTTTTCGGCGACAATCTGCCCCACATCGGCTCTACTAAATCCCTCTCAGGACACGCACTCGGGGCGGCGGGGGTGAATGAATCCATCTACTCATTGCTAATGTTGCAACACAACTTTATGGCAGAATCCGTCAATATCACGCAACTAGACGATGCCTGTCAAGCGCCTATCGTGCGCGCCACCACAGACAAAATCCTTAATCGGGTGATGTCCAACAGTTTTGGTTTTGGTGGCACTAACGCCTGTTTGATTTTTGAAACGTTCAAAGCCTAGCCCCACCGCTTTATAATCCCCCTGCTATGCCGTTTTCGTAAAATGCGCTGGTATTTTTGTAGGTGAAAATGGAGCAAAACAACCTTGTTTTGCTCCATAACAACCTTGTTTTGCTCCATATCAAACTTGTTCTGCTCCATTTCAAACTTGTTCTGCTCCATAACAAACTTGTTTTGCTCCATTTCAAACTTGTTCTATTTCATAACAAACTTGTTTTGCTCCATTTCAAACTTGTTCTATTTCATAACAAACTTGTTTTGCTGTATTTCAAGTTTGTTTTGCTCCATTTAAAACTTGCTCTGTTGCATTTCCAACTTGCTCTATTGCATTTCCAGCTTGCTTTAAAGCATTCGCACCTTCAGCCAGCCAAAATCCAGCCACAAAAAAGGGCAACCCTTGTCAGAATTGCCCGTTAAAAATGTGCGTTGCTGCGCTTGTGTTTTAAGGCTTCACGCCGCCACCGAGTTGATGCACATAAATCGTGAGTTTCTTGATTTGAGTCGCATCAATCACTTGAGAGTCGCCAAATTTTGGCATCACCGCATCTCGGGTTTTAGGATTATTCGGCTGATTCACGCCGTGCAAAATGGTGCGGGTCAAACCTGCGATTTTATCGTCGTCATTGAAGCGGAAAATCCCATCACTGAGATTAGTGCTGCCCAAAAATACATTGCCTTTGAGCGTCGGTCCGTGGCAACCGATACAGCCCTTGCTCATATACAACGCCTTGGCGCTGGGGTCGGGCTTGCCAGCAGTGCCTTTGCTGGTTTCAAATAAAAATGTCGCTAATTTGTGTGCGTCAGCGTCGGAGATTCCCATCATTCTGGCAGGCATATTGCCACGACGACCGTTTTCAATTGAAGTTTTAATCTGCGCCAGAGTGCCGCCGTAGAGCCAATCATCGTCAGCCAACACGGGGAAATCTTGATTGCCCTGTCCGCCTGCGCCGTGGCAGCCTGCGCAATTTTCACCGAACAACATCTCAGCGGTTTTAATCGCGTAATTGGTTAAATCCTCGTCAGCCAAAATCTCGGGCAGTGATTTGGTGGCAATGGCTTTTTCTTTGTCAGCAAATTTAGTGGTGCGATAACGCTCTAACTCTGCCATCCCCTCGCGATACTCGCTGATTTGCGTCCAGCCAGCAGTGCCTTTAGTATTGTCGCCAAACCACGGAATACTGGGGTAGTAAATGGTGTAGAACACAATAATAATTGCGCTGAGATAAAACGCCCACATATACCATTTCGGCGGCGGATTGTCGAGCTCGCGCAGATCATTTTCATCGTCCCAAAAATGTCCTGTATTGTTCTCGCCTGGATAGGGATTTTTATGTTCGCTCATCGGTTATCCTCGTTGCTGTCTTTATTCTCGTTACTGTCTTTATCTTCGTTTTGGTCTTCATCATTGACGAAATTCCGTAACGCTTCAAATTTTTGTTTGTTTTTGGGTCTGAATGCGTAAAAATACGCGCCCGCTAATAACACGAACACAACAAGGGTGATGATGGCGCCAATTGTATCTACAATAGTCATTATTCGCGATACACCACGCCATCTTCGAACTTTATCATCGTGCCTAAAACCTGCAAATATGCCACCATTGCCTGCATTTCGGTTTTGTCTTTGACTTCAGCGGGCGCACTCAAAATATCCGCATCGGTGTAAGGCGTGCCGACTTTGCGCAATCCCTGCATATGTTTTTGAAGACTGACACCATCTACTATGGCATCGTCTAAAAACCGATATTTTGGCATCACTGATTCAGGCACTAAGGCTTGCGGATGACGCAAATGCAAAATATGCCATTCGTCGGAATATTTGCCACCCAGTCGCGCTAAATCAGGGCCAGTGCGTTTGGAGCCCCATTGAAAGGGATGATCGTATTTGGACTCAACCGCCAAAGAAAAATGTCCGTAGCGTTCTTTTTCATCTCTAAACGGGCGGATCATTTGCGAATGACACAAATAGCAACCTTCGCGCTGGTAAATATCGCGCCCTGCTACTTCTAATGCGGTGTATGGGCGCACGCCGTCGCCTGCTTTCCAATCGCTGAGGGGTTGATTGTCACCGCGTTGCCACATCAAACTGATGGTTTTTTTGCCGTCTGCGGATTTGACTTCTTCAACCACCGCTTCTGGGTTGGTAAATAAAGGCACAATCTCAACAATGCCCGCCAATGACAGTGCCAGCGCCATAAACAAATACATTCCAAAGATATTTTTTTCCAACTTGGATTGCAAGCTTTCTTTTTTTCGCTTATCTGCCATCATAATTCCTATGCTAGATTGAGTTGATCCCGTGTTTGCGCCCGCGCTTGTTTTGCGCTACGAATGGTGATAATCACATTCACCAACATAATAATCGCGCCAGACATCACCAGCAAACCACCCACCGCACGCATCACATAATACGGATGCATCGCATGCACGCTTTCTGCAAATGTATAAGCGAGCGTGCCGTATTCGTCATAAGCGCGCCACATCAAGCCCTGCATAATGCCCGAGACCCACATCGCCACAATATAGATGACCGTGCCGATGGTGTGTGTCCAAAAGTGAATCGCCAATAGTTTATTGGAGAATTTGACATTATAAATTTTCTCAATCATATGATACAACGCACCCGCTGCCACCATAATATTCCAACCCAGCGCGCCCGAATGCACGTGTCCAATCGTCCAATCGGTGTAATGAGACAGGGCGTTCACCGTTTTTGACGCCATCACTGGCCCTTCAAATGTGCTCATCGCATAAAACGCCAAAGACATAATCAAAAACCGCAAAATATAATCCTCACGCAATCTGTCCCACGCGCCCGAGAGCGTCAAAATCCCGTTGAGCGCACCGCCCCACGAGGGAATAATCATCGCCAATGAAATCGCCGCACCCAACGAACCCGCCCAATCTGGCAAAGCGGTGTATTGCAAATGATGGGCGCCGAGCCAAACATAGCCAAACATCAACGCCCAAAAATGAATCACCGATAAACGATAAGAATAGATGGGGCGTTGCGCTTGTTTCGGCACAAAATAATACATCATCCCCAAAAAGCCAGCAGTCAAAAAGAAGCCCACCGCATTATGCCCCCACCACCACTGAATCATTGCATCTTGCACGCCTGAAAAAATAGAATAGGATTTAAACCAACCCACAGGAATAGACAGATTATTCACCACGTGAAGATACGTGACCATCACCATCATTCCCAAAAAGAACCAGTTTGCCACATACACATGCGGCACTTTGATGCGATCACGAATGTGAATCGTCATAATAAAGTTATACATATAAGAGGCCCAAGCGAATGTGATCAGAATATCAATCGGCCATTCTAATTCGGCATATTCTTTGGATTGAGTCAGCCCCAAAGGCAGGGTAATCATCGCCGACAGAATGATTAAATTCCACGCCCAAAACGTAAACCACGCCATTTTGTTGCTCCACAGGCGAACGCGATTTGTGCGCTGCACCACATAAAAAGCCGATGCCATCAGTGCCGAGCCACCAAATGCAAAAATCACGGTATTGGTGTGTAGCGGTCTGAGCCGACCAAATTGAAAATACGGCAAATCTGTGCCCAAATCATTCAAAAAAGGCCACGCCAATTCTGAGGCAATATAAACGCCAAGCATCGTGCCAATCACCAAATAAACCACCGCCATAATGGCAAACCACTTGACGATATTTAAATCATATTTTTGCGTTAAATCCATTTACAGCCTCTATTTTTTGAATAAACCCGATCGTTGCCAATATTCGTGAAAAGGGTGTTTTGATATTTGCGAAAGGATAATACCGAAAAACCCGTAGCATAATTAAGTCTTTATGCGTTGCTCAAATTTTATTGACATTTTTATTAATATTTTTTTATTGCATTGTTGATTGCTAAATTTTATTGACATTTTTTTTGCCGAATTTGATTTGACATTTTTTTGCCATTTCTTTGCCATTTTGTTTTTGGAGGCGTTTGTTTTATTGTAAAAATTTAATTCAAAAATGCACATTTTTAGGGTTTGCGCAGCGCTCTCACTAATAAAAACACCCCAATGCCAAACAACGTCAGCGCCATCAAAAACCACTGAACCGCATAGCCCATATGTTTGTCGATGGTGCGTTTCACGCGCCATTCACGCACAAACCCATTTTCAGCACTCGGGTCAAGTCTGGCAATCATCGGAATGATTTGATAATGGGATAAATCACTGATTTTTTGAATATTTAAAGATTGAAGTAGCAGCGGAAATTTTGCCGACAGCGCGCTGGATTTGAGCTTAATTCGCTCAACTGGACGGATTAAATTTACTTTAATCGTGGCGGGCGACTCGCTCACTTTAATCGCAAAAGGCTGATCGCGCCGACCCTTCCAAGGTTTAAAACCGCGATTCACCAAAATCGCATCGGCTTGAGAATTAAGCACAAACGGGGTCAGCACGTAATAGCCAGAAACACCCGCTTTGATTTGATTATCATAAATAAATTGCTTGGTGGAATCGTATCTGCCACGCAACAAAACTGATCGGTGATTTTTTTGCGCCAACGTTTTAGGGTCGGTAATCAGCACTGCTGGCAGACGGGCGGCAGTCTCAATATTGCGTTTGAGTTCGCGTTTTTCATCGGCTCTGTCCAATTGCCAAAAACCCAGCGATGCAAGCAACCACACTGTGGTTAAAATTAAAATCGCGGGAATAACAATGATTGATTTCATCGAGCTTTGTCTGTGTTTTTAGGGTGTAAATTATCTGACAAACTGAGTCTTTTCTTGATTAAACTCAGGGATTTTTGACGGGACGGGTGGCGGCATCTCGAGTCTGCTCATCGGCAAAATACCGTGCGGGCGAATCCAGCCCATCAAGCCCGCAAACATCAACAAAACAAACAACGCCACCGACAAACCAACGCGCGTCGCCAAGGATTTAAATAATTTATCGGAGCCCTGCTTGCCACCTTTTAGGAGTGCCAACAGTGCCGAGCCCAGCGTGAGCAAAATCACCACAATAAAAATAATAACGACTGCTTTCATTTGCTTAAATATTTTTTTTTAAATTGAATTAAAAACTCTGGGCTATTTTACAAGCATAAAAAAAGACCCAGCAAAGGATCTTTCTTTATCAAACGGCGCAAATCAAATTACAGCCAATACACAAAAATAAACAGTCCCAACCACACCACATCTACAAAATGCCAATACCACGCCACGCCTTCAAACGCAAAATGATTGTCTGCATCAAAATGCCCTTTTTGCACACGATACAAAATCACCGTGAGCATAATCACACCAATTGTTACGTGAAAGCCGTGAAAACCCGTCAACATATAAAAAGTGGAGCCATAAATGCCTGAAGTCATTTGAAGTCCATCGTGATAGGCGTGCCCATATTCCAAAATTTGAAAGCCTAAAAACGCCGCGCCCAAAACAATCGTTGCCAACAGCCAGCCGATCAGTTGGTTGCGATGTCCCGCGCGCAATGCGTGATGTGCCAACGTCAGCGTCACGCCTGAGGTCAGCAACAAAGCAGTATTGAGCGCAGGCAAGCCCCACGTATTCACCAAAGCTGTCGGCACCGACATTGTCACCCCAGATTGTAGCACTGTGCCTGGCGTGGAAAAGGCAACTTGCTGCCAAGTCGCGCTAAAATTGTTCCATAAATCTGGCGTGTAAATATTATTATCCGCACCACTCAGCCACGGCACACTGAGCTCACGCGCATAAAATAACGCCCCAAAAAATGCCGCGAAAAACATCACTTCGGAAAAAATAAACCAGCTCATTCCCCAACGAAACGACCGATCTACTTGCGCGTTATACATTCCTTTCACGCTTTCATTGACCACTTGCCCCAGCCAGCCAAACATCATAAAAACAACCACCGCAAAACCCAGCCCCATCAACGATCCGCCCCAACTGGCGCCATGCATTTGATTGGCAAAACCCACAAACAATATAGACAGACCAATTGAGCCAATAATCGGCCAATAAGTGCCGTGTGGCACGTAATATTCTTGTTCGCTTTCGCTCATTACTTTCTCCTCACTTTAATTATCAATCTTAAAAAAATTATACGACAAACTCACGTCTTGTATTCTTCGGTCTAATTCTGGCTCAATCACAAAACGCAGGGTCATTTCCACCTCTTCGTGTGGCTTAAACACTTGCCGAGTAAAACAAAAACATTCCAACTTTTTAAAATACAATGCCGCATCAGTTGGCGCAACACTTGGAATCGCTTGGCCGATAATGGTTTCATCGGTGTTGTTTTTGGCAACATAACTCACGGTATAAAACTTGCCAGGCACCACTTCTATCATCGCAACTTTGGGGCGAAATTGCACTGGAAAACCGGGCATCGTCATCGCAAAAAAACTTACGTTAATGCGCCGATTTTCATCTACTGGATAAGTTTGCTCACTATCCACTCTGCCTGTTTTGCCATTAAACCCCGTAATTTCGCAAAAAATATCGTAAATCGGCACCAGTGCAAACGCGAACGCGAACATCAATATCGGTGCGGCGATTAATTTAACCCAAAACTTTTTTGTGATTTTTGGTTTGTTTGCGTCTTTCTCCATAAATGTTAGCCATACAACACAATTGTGGCAGTAAATATCGCCAAAGCCACCGCGCCTGCAATCAGTGCGGTCACCATCGCGCCTTTATTTTTCGTGGTATCAGAATTTGCCATCATTTAAGAATGTTGAGATTCTTGCTTAATCAACGCTCTGGATGGTGGCTTATTAAAACTGTGATACGGCGCTGGCGATGGCAACGTCCATTCCAATCCCTTCGCACCTTCCCATGGGCGCTTACCCACTGGCTTTCCATTGCGCATACAATCCACCAAAATATAGGTAAATAAAATAAATGATGCGCCAAATGCAAATCCGCCAATCGATGAAATCATATTGAAATCAGCAAATTGCAATGCATAATCTGGAATACGTCTTGGCATTCCTGCAAGTCCTAAGAAATGTTGCGGGAAAAACAACACATTGACCGAAATAACCGCCCACCAAAAATGCACTTTTGCCAACGTTTCGTTATACATTCTGCCCGTCCATTTAGGCAACCAATAAAACGTGGCAGCAATAATTGACCACAACGCACCTGTAACCAACACATAATGAAAATGTGCCACCACAAAATAGGTGTCGTGATACTGAATATCCGCAGGCACAATGCCCAACATCAGTCCAGAAAATCCGCCAATCGTAAATAACAAAACAAACGAAACCGCCCACAGCATCGGCGTCTCAAATGTCATCGAGCCCTTCCACATCGTGGCAACCCAATTAAACACTTTCACCCCTGTGGGCACCGCAATCAGCATCGTTGCATACATAAAATACAACTCACCCGCCACTGGCATTCCTGTCAAAAACATATGATGCGCCCAAACAATATAGGATAAAAACGCGATCGATGCTGTTGCATAAACCATTGACGAATACCCAAACAACGGCTTGCGTGCAAAGGTTGGGATAATATGAGACACCACGCCAAACGCTGGCAAAATCATAATATAAACTTCGGGATGACCAAAGAACCAGAAAATATGTTGAAACATCACAGGGTCTCCGCCACCTGTGGCGTCAAAAAACGCAGTGCCAAAATTCCTGTCAGTGAGCATCATCGTGACCGCACCTGCCAACACTGGCATTGCACCAATCAACAAAAATGACGTAATCAGCCAAGTCCAAACAAACAAAGGCATATCCATTAATTTCATTTTAGGGGCGCGCATATTGAGCACAGTTGCGATGATATTAATCGCTCCCATAATCGATGAAAAGCCCAGCAAATGAATAGACAAAATAAAGAAATCGGTGCTGTCGGGCGCGAACGTAGTTGAGAGGGGCGCGTAAAAAGTCCAGCCAAACGCAGGCGCACCGCCTTCCATAAAAAAGGTGCTGAGTAAAATACCGCCCGCAAATGGCAAAATCCAAAAAGACCAGTTATTCATCCGTGGCAACGCCATATCTGGCGCGCCAATCATCATCGGAATCAGCCAATTTCCCAGGCCTACAAAAGCAGGCATAATCGCACCAAACACCATAATCAGCCCGTGCATCGTGGTCATTTGATTAAAAAATTGTGGCTCAATTAATTGCAATCCAGGCTGGAATAATTCCGCGCGAATCACCATCGCAAATGCACCGCCAATCAGCAACATACTGAAAGCAAACCACAGATACAATGTGCCAATGTCTTTGTGATTAGTGGTTTTAATCCAACGCATCAAGCCTTTTTCAGGGCCGTGATGATGCTCGTCGTGCGCAATTGTGGTTGTTGTCATATGCCTCTCTCCTTTGTAAATTAACGCGCAGACTTAATATCTGCTGGTTGAACGATGCTGCCTTTATTGCCAAAAGCATTCCGCTCATAAGTGATCACCGCCGCCAAATCACTGTCGCCTAACATTTTAAATG
The DNA here is from genome assembly GCA_964603245.1 of uncultured Piscirickettsiaceae bacterium. GTDB lineage: Bacteria > Pseudomonadota > Gammaproteobacteria > PS1 > Pseudothioglobaceae > CAZRUL01. The sequence continues at coordinate 28,556 of CAZRUL010000004.1, read as the reverse complement.
CGGGCATCGCGCCTTTGCCGTGCACCACTCGGTGAATGTGTGTTTTTGCTGATCCGTTAGCCACTACCGACCCTATCATCGCTGGGAAAACAGGGGGTATTCCTGAGCCGTCTTTTTTATGACAACTGGCACAATTGGTGTTATAAACCGTTTTACCCTTTGCCATCAAATCTGCTTTGCTCCACATTTTATTTGCGCTGAGAGCCGCGATAACTTTTGCTTTTTGTTTGGAAATTACCCATTTTTTGAAATCTGCTTGAGAAACCACCTCCACCACAATCGGCATAAATCCGTGGTCTTTACCACACAATTCAGCACACTGTCCTCTGTAAATGCCGATTTTGTCAATCTTCGCCCAAGCATCGTTAATAAATCCTGGATTAGCATCTTGTTTAACCCCAAAATCACGCACCCACCAACTATGAATCACGTCATTTGAAGTAATCAGAAAACGAATCCGCGTATCCACTGGCAAAACCAAGCGATTATCCACTTCTAACAAATAATTATCCACCGCCTCCCGATCCGCGTCCGAGCCTCTCATCGCATCTTTGGAAGATTGCGCCATATTAGAAATAAAACTAATTTTCTCCTTCGGATAATCGTATTGCCATTTCCATTGATGCCCTGTAATTTTGACCGTCATCTGCGCTTTTTCGGTATTTTCCAAATCAATTAAAACCCGTGTGGCAGGAATTGCCATCAATATCAACACCAAAATCGGCACGCCCGTCCAAATCAACTCAACCATCGTGCTTTCGTGAAAATGCGCCGCTTTCGCACCTTTAGATTTACGATGATTAAAAATAGAATAAAACATCGCACCAAACACAATCACGCCGATAACCACACAAATCCAAAAAATCATCATATGTAAATCATAAATATCGTGGCTCAGCGAAGTCACGCCCTGAGTCATATTCAGCCCGTATTCAGCAAATACAGTGTTCGGCAGCAGCATCAATAAAGCGCTCACAGCACCTAAAAAAGTTGTTAGTTTTTTCATAAATTCTCCACAAAAAGAGTCGTCTCACTTGAAATTAACACGCGTCAAACGTGCGTCAAAATCAAAAAATGGTGCAAATGATACCTTTTTTATTTGACTTATTTGATAAAAAACATCAATAAATCGCCATCTCAATGTATGATTACACCTGTTTTTTCATCAGCGAACATTTCAAGGGGAGAGGTTATGCAAAAATCAAGAATAGAAACCAATATGGACAAGGAAATTGTGATTAACAAAGTGTGCTCCAGCGCACCTTTCAAGTGGATAAAACTCGGCGTTGCAGATATGAGAGCCAGCCCGACAATCGCCTTATTTTATGGCGTGTTATTCACTGTTTTCACTTATTCATATTGGTATTTTTTGTCCAATACGCCGATGTTGCGCGACATATCTGGGCCTTTATTAATGATGGTGATTATTGTTTTCGGGCCTATTTCTGCACTCGGTTTATATAATGTATCAAAACGCCTGGCCGCTGGAGAAAGTCTGTCTTTTTCCTCGTTACCAACCATTGTCAAATCGGCATTTAAAACAAACGGATCTTGCCCGTCAATCTTTTTATCCGCTTTGTTGATTGTGCTCGCGATTGCTTGGATGGTGCTTACACCGCTGATGTATGCGGTTTTTCACACCTCTACTTTTGTCAGTCAAGATCAAACGATTTTTGCCTCGATTGTGGCTGATCTGATTGCTTTAAAGAATCCAATTTTTGTGGTGATTTATTTATTGTTCAGCACAGTGGTGGCTTGGATAGCGTTTATGATTAGCTGGTTTTCGTTTCCGATGGTGATGGATCAGGATGTGGATCCATTTACCGCTGCGAGTGCGAGTCTGAAAACCGCGATGGCAAATAAAGTAGCGATGCTGATTTGGATACCGATTGTGGGCGTGATGGTTTTGGCAAGTTTGCTCACGCCGTATTTTATCGGGCTAATCGTTGTGGTGCCAATACTCGCGCACGCCACTTGGCACGCGTATAAAGATATGATTGGAGAGGTGCATTAGCATCAATATTCAATGCGTTTGAGTGACTTTTTAATACCGTTCAATGTTTAAAAAATTACTCAAAATTTCGTTTATTCTGGCGCTCATTGTGGTGATATTGGGCGCTTATACCCGTTTGGAAGATGCAGGTTTGGGCTGTCCCGACTGGCCGGGTTGCTACGGTCACTTCATCGTGCCTGAAGTGGCACACGAGGATTATCAGCAAACCATAGAGCCCGCCAAAGCTTGGAAAGAAATGATTCACCGCTATAGTGCCTCTGTGCTGGGATTGCTCATTTTGGGGCTGTTTTTTGTGGCGTTCAAAAACCGCAAAAATCCCGTTCATCAATCCGCAAAATTACCTGGATTGCTCGCATTGATTGTGATATTTCAAGGTTTATTGGGAATGTGGACGGTCACCGAACTGGTGCATCCAGGCATTGTGTCAATGCATTTGGTGGGTGGATTTTCCACTGTGGGCTTATTGCTGTGGCTGATTCTCAATCAAAATAAAACCCTCGCGCCGCGTCAAAATATTTTAAAACGCCACAAATATTTACTGTTTACGGCTTTAATTTTCTTGGGCGCGCAAATTGTTTTAGGCGGCTGGGTCAGCACAAATTACGCGGCGCTGTCTTGCGGGGAACAATTTCCGATGTGTCTCGGTTCGTGGTGGCCAGCGATGGATTTTGCCAACGCATTTCACTGGGGCGCGCTCGGTATTAATTACGAATACGGTGTGTTAGAAAATCCTGCGCGCACCGCGATTCAAATGATTCACCGCATCGGCGCGCTGGTTGTGACGCTGTTGCTTGCGGTTTTATTATTTGCGCTCAGACGCTACAATCTCAAATCTCACTTGCGATGGGTGGGGGGATTGTTGAGTGTGCAAATCGCGCTGGGTGTTTTTAACGTGCTGTTTTCATTGCCGCTCAGCGTGGCAGTGTTGCATAATTTAGTGGCGTTATTGCTGATGTTGAGCTTGGTAGCACTCACTCATCAGGTATTTAGAGTCTCTAAAAGAGTGTCTTAAAACGCAGCAAATCTACGCCAAAACAAATTTCACCACCGCAATCACCGCAAAAATAAATCCAAGCGTCATCACAATCGCCACCAAAATATAGGGCCACGGACCTTGCTTTTCGGTGCGCTGAAAATCTTTTTCCAAATCTTGCTTATTTCCAATTCCAATCATCGCCGAAATCACTGCCTTAAATACTTGCCCTAATCCCTTCACGCGCTAGCCTCCCAATGGCAACAATAAATAATGATCCACCAATAATGCCATAAAAATCAACATTAAATAATTGATTGAATACAAAAAAGTTGCAAAAGCAATCTGTGTATTTTTCGGCTGACGATAAATTTTAATCGCATAAATCAAAAAAATCACATTTAAAACCAGCGCAGCAATCAAATAAATCGCGCCCGACATTCCCGTCAAATAAGGCAATAACGTCACTGGAAACAACAAAATCGTATAAAGCAAAATCTGCACCCGCGTATAAGCAATGCCGTGCGTCACGGGCAACATCGGCACATCGGCTTTTTTGTATTCCTCATAACGATGAATTGCCAGCGCCCAAAAATGCGGCGGCGTCCAAATAAACACAATTAAAAACAACAACAACGCATACGCATGCACGTCATTCGTCACCGCTGCCCAGCCCAAAACAGGCGGTGCTGCCCCCGCCGCGCCACCAATCACAATATTTTGTGGGGTGGCATATTTTAAATACATCGTGTAGAAAACCGCGTAGCCAATGAGTGATAAAAAAGTCAATATCGCCGTCAGCGTATTCACCAAAAAATACAACACACTCAGCCCAACAATGCCTAAAAACAATCCCCAAATCAAGGCTGCCGTGCGTCCCACTTTGCCACGCGGCAACGGGCGGTGTTTAGTGCGCGCCATTTGTGCGTCAATTTTGACATCCACAATATGATTAAATACCGCCGCTGAGGCAGCCGACAAACCAATGCCGATGGAGGCATTCACCACCAAAACCCAATCGGGCACGTAAGGCACTGCCAAAAACATCCCCACCACCGCGGTGAGCAAAATCAACGCCACCACTTTTAATTTGCAAAGACCTAATAAATCAGACAAAGAAGGCATAATCAACCAATTCTAGAATATTTAAATAAACGCTTCAAATCCCTGATAACCCGTTTAATATTCAAATCAAGCGCATTGTAATACAACATCACATTTCCAATCGGATCAATTAAAAACAGCGTATTGTCAGGAAATTCAGCCAACTTTTGACCTAAATCAGCACTGGATTTTGCCCTCAAAACTTGCGACAAACTGGATGGCAATGACGCATCAATCTGTTTATCGCTCAATAAAATCACTTGCAAACGGCGCATATTGTCATTCATCAACAACCGAATGGTTTTCATCTCTTTGAGTGCTGTCTGACAAATCCCGTCGCAATCATTGGACAAATACACCAAATTCCACAGTCCGTGCAACTTCGCTTTTGTGTCCGCAAAAACAATATCGCGCTTTTGAGTGGTAATAATCGGCGTGATAAATTTGCCATAATTCACCGTATTTTGACTAAAGTAATTTGGGTTGACATAAAAAAACACACTGCCGAGCACAATCGGCAACACAAACGCCATCAACAATAACCACAATTCTTTTTTAGCTTTCATTCGCAACATCCACTTTAAAAAAATACTCAAAAAACATTCAAAAAATACTCAAAAAAATCATTCGCTTAAAACCCACTAAAGGCGCATTTCTATGCCATTTTCACGCATCGCACGCTTGGCATTTGCCACCGTATATTCGCCAAAATGAAAAATACTGGCTGCCAAAACCGCATCGGCTTTGCCCACTAAAATCCCTTCGGACAAATGCGCCAAATTGCCCACCCCGCCCGAGGCAATCACGGGCACATTCACCGACTCAGAAACCGCACGCGTCAGCGCAAGATCAAAGCCATTTTTGGTGCCATCTCTGTCCATTGACGTGAGCAAAATCTCACCCGCACCCAAATCACCGCGGGTCATTTTAATCGCCCACTCAATCGCATCAATGCCTGTGGGTTTGCGTCCGCCGTGGGTGAATATTTCCCATTTTGGTGGGGTTTGAGACACTTGTTTAGCGTCAATGGCAATCACAATACATTGCGAGCCAAACTGCTCACACACCTGCGCAATTAACTCGGGATTGCGAATCGCTGCGGAATTAATTGCCACTTTGTCCGCGCCCGCATTCAACATCAAACGCACGTCTTCTGGGGAGCGAATGCCACCGCCCACCGTGAGTGGAATAAACACTTGCTCGGCAATCTGCTCAACCATATGAATAGTGGTGTTGCGCCCATCGTGCGTGGCAGTAATGTCCAAAAATGTCAGCTCGTCCGCGCCTTGCTCGTCGTATCGCTTTGCCACTTCCACGGGATCGCCCGCGTCTTTAATATCCACAAACTGCACGCCTTTCACCACGCGCCCATCGCGCACATCTAAACAGGGAATAATTCGTTTTGCTAAACTCATGAGCGCGAATTTTACTTAATTCACACCAAAAACTAAACGAAAAATTGTATAAAACCTGTGAATTACGCGGACACTCAATATCCTGTGGGTATAATCGCGACGCTATGGGCGCACCTCAACACATTGCAATCATTATGGACGGTAATGGTCGCTGGGCAAGTCAGCATCATTTGCCAAGAATCCAAGGCCACAGAAAAGGCGTGCAAGCCGTGCGCAACAGCATTAAATATTGCGCTGAAATCGGCGTCAAATCCTTAACTTTATTTGCTTTTAGCAGCGAAAACAAACACCGTCCAAAAAAAGAAGTCTCGTTGTTGTTTGAACTTTTTCTGAGCGCATTACAACAAGAAACCCACAAATTAAACAAGCACAACATTCAATTAAAAATCATTGGCGACTTATCATTTTTCCCGCCAGAAATCCAAAAAACCGCTGCCACCGCGCAAACATTGCTCAGCAAAAATACAGGGCTGACGCTCACGATTGCTGCAAATTATGGCGGACAATGGGACATCACCCGTGCCGCGCGCAACCTCGCCAAAGCTTGTATGGCGGGCGATATCACCCCCGATGAGATTGAAATAGAAACGTTTGCCAAATATTTATCCAACGCCGAACAAGCCCCCGTGGATTTGCTGATTCGCACCAGCGGAGAGTTTAGAATGAGTAATTTTTTGCTCTGGGACATTGCCTACAGCGAATTGTATTTCACCAAAACCCTGTGGCCCGATTTTGATACGGGCGAAATGGATCGGGCGATTGAAGAATTTAACACGCGTCATCGGCGCTTTGGACAACACGAGGAATCCACTTGCTAATTCAACGCATCGCCACCGCTATTATTTTAGCGCCGTTATTTATTTGGGCAATTTTTGCACTGCCTGCTGACTATTTTTCGCACCTGCTATTATTCGCCGTCGCCCTCGGTGGCTGGGAGTTTACCCAACTTATTCAACTCAAAAAAATCAGCGCACGGATTGCATTTATTGTGGCAGTTGTCGGTATTTGTTTGGGGGTTGATTACGCTCAAATTTCCATTGAATGGGTTTTATATGTCGCACTTATTTGGTGGGCGGTAAATTTATATTGGGTGCTAAATTATCCCAACCACCAACAATTATGGTTTGCGCCACTGTGGATGCGCCTGCTCAGCGGGGTGTTGTTATTGGGTTTTATGTGGCTGGCTTTAATCACTCTGCATCAAACTTATGCGCCCGTGTGGTTTTTATTGTTAATGGGAATGATTTGGGCGGCGGATTCTGGCGCGTATTTTGTGGGAAAATTGCTGGGAAAACACAAATTATGCGCCCGCGTCAGCCCTGGAAAATCCATTGAAGGCGTGCTCGGCGGGGTGTTGTTTGCGGGTTTGACAATGTGGGGATTTTTGCTATTTTCCGCGCAAGGGCAAGCGATTGACGGCGGAAATTATGGTGGGTATTTTCTGCTCGCGCTGGTTGTTTCGTTGGTGTCGGTGCTGGGAGATTTGTATGAAAGTCTGTTTAAACGCGCCTCAAATATCAAAAACAGCGGGCAATTATTGCCTGGGCACGGCGGGATTTTGGATCGGATTGACAGCCTAACCGCAGCAGCCCCGTTTTTTCTGGTGGGACTCAACCTACTTGTATGAGTCAAACAATATGAAAAACATCGCATTGCTCGGGGCAACTGGCTCAATCGGCAGCAGCACGTTAGCGGTGGTTGATGCGCATCCTGATAAATTTAATATTTTCGCCATCAGCGCGGACAAAAATTGGCAAAAAATGCAAACGCTGTGCCAAAAATATCAGCCCGATTATGCGGTGATGGTGGATGAAACCGCTGCTTTTTCTCTCAAAAACGCACTCGC
>CAZRUL010000004.1:19793-21104 GCA_964603245.1 uncultured Piscirickettsiaceae bacterium | reverse complement strand
TGAGTGGCACGCGCGCACTGTGTCAAATCGCCGAACACGCCAACACCGATTATGTGATGGCTGCCATTGTCGGTGTCGCAGGAATGCCCTCAACGCTGGCAGCCGCCAAAGCAGGCAAACGGATTTTGCTGGCAAATAAAGAATCGCTAGTGCTCGCAGGTGAGCTGCTCATCAAAACCGTGGCAACGCACAACGCCGAGTTGATTCCCGTTGATTCCGAACACAGTGCGATTTTTCAATGTTTACAAGCGGGCAAGTCAGGGCTGGACGGCATTCAACTCACTGCCTCGGGCGGGCCTTTTCTCAACACGCCCACCGCACAACTGGCGCACATCACCCCTGAGCAAGCGTGCAATCATCCGAATTGGACAATGGGCAAAAAAATCTCAGTGGATTCAGCCACGATGATCAACAAAGGGCTGGAAGTGATTGAAGCGCATTATTTATTTGCTCTGTCTGCTGCGCAAATTAAGGTGGTGATTCATCCGCAAAGTATTGTGCATTCCTCGGTGTATTACGCCGATGGCAGTGTGCTCGCACAATTGGGCAAGCCCGATATGCGCACCGCGATTAGTTATGCGCTGGCGTATCCCAACCGAATTCAGTCGGGCGTGGGCGCGCTGGATTTAAGCCAGCATTCTCCGCTGGAATTTTATCCGCCTGATTTGGACAAATTTAGAGGCTTAAAACTCGCATTTGACGCGCTCAAATCAGGCAGTGGCGCGATGGGCGCACTCAACGCCGCGAATGAAATTGCGGTCGCCGCCTTTCTTCAGCAACGCATTCCATTTTTAACCATTCCACTTGTCATTGAAAAAACTTTGACAAAAATCCAATACGGCAAACTCGCCACTTTAGCAGACCTTGTGGCGCACGATCAAAACGCGCGCACGCTGGCACAGCGCATTATCCAATCCCTATGACTTATTTTAAACTCACTTTAAAACGCCCTTTAAAACCCCTAATATTTGCCCTGATTATGCTCACAATCGGCACGATTTCAGCGGGCAATTCGGCACTCAAATCTGGCAAAATTGCCCACCAAAATTATCATTTTGTGGTGCAGTCGGGCGACTCAATCGCGCGCTATTTCAAACGCCTCAAATTGCCCAAAAAATTATTGCACAATTTACTCAAAGCAAATCCAAAAAACCAATCACTCAATCACCTCAAAATAGGACATAAACTCATCATCACACTGGGCAATCGCCAGCGTTTTAGGGCATTATCCTACCAAATCAATCGCCAAAAAATACTCACCATTCACCAATATCACCGCCATTTTTACACGCTAATATTGGATCAAAATTC
>CAZRUL010000004.1:0-19693 GCA_964603245.1 uncultured Piscirickettsiaceae bacterium | reverse complement strand
AAATCTAAAGCCCCGTCACAATCTCAGTCAAAACCGAACAAATTTCAATCGCCGAACAAACACATCACCCGTTTTAAAATCCGCCATTCGCTCAATTACGATGGACGAAAAGCAGGCGTGAACACCAAAACCATTCACACAATTAGTCGCGTTTTTGATTGGAAAATTGACTTTAATCGCGACTTGAAAAAAGGCGATCAGTTTGTGATTGTGACCGACAAATACAACCGTCCCAGCGCATTTATTTATCTCAGCGGCAACAAACGACTGGAGGCTTTTGCGTTCAGAAATAAACGCAGACAGGTGCAATATTACGACCGAAATGGCAACGCGCTGCGCGCCTCATTTCTCACCAAACCGCTGAAAACTTACAAACGCATCAGTTCTAAATTTACCAAAGCGCGTCATCACCCAACTCTGAAAAAATGGAAACCGCATCGGGCGGTGGATTTTGCCGCAAAATCAGGCACGCCAATCTATGCCACTGCGAATGGTGTGGTGAAATTCAAAAAAACCAAAGGGCCGCTGGGCAATTCGGTATTTCTCACGCACGGCAAAGATTATGTCAGTGTGTATGCGCATATGTCGCGTTTCGCGCGCAAACTCAAAGTCAAACAAAAAGTCAAACAGGGGCAAACCATCGGCTACGTCGGCACTACGGGGCGATCCACAGGGCCACATTTGCATTTTGAAGTGCGTTATCGGGGCAAGCGGGTAGATCCGTTTGTGCATAAATTTCCCAAAAAAATCACGCTGAATCGCAAAGAATTAAGGCGATTTAAACAATCCGTGCGGCGCACGCTAGCATTGCTAAAACGTCATTCTGTGCTTTGATTTTTGCGTGTTGAATGGGGTTTTTTGAAATTTTAAAGTTTTAAATTGTGCGTTAGTTGGTTTGATTTTTAAGCCACTCGCGCCAACTTTTCACCCGCGCAAGTTGCCAATATCCCGAGGACATATTTTTTTGATACCGCGCCGCACCTTTGACGCGATGCACAATCGCAAACTGCAACAATGCTTCAATTCTGTCCATCGTTTTAGTGCCTGGCGCCAAAGATTCGTGGCGCATCACGGCTGCGATAAATGCCGAATTTGGATTGCCATTTTGCTCAAACGAACGCTCAAACAAAGTCAAAGCCAGCAGTTCGTTTTTCTGCGCCCCGCCCGTCCCGTCCAGCAAATACAAGCCATATTCATATAATGCGGGGTCATAATTGCGCTGGGCTAATTGCCACAAAATCTGATTTGCACTGCGCGGCATTGGCGCATATCCCAGCAAAATATTGCCCGAGCGCACCTGTTTTGCAATTTCATATAATGCATCTGCATCCCGCCATTTCAACGCCGCTTTGACTAATAAAGCCTGCCCTTCCAAAATAATATCGCGCGAATTTACCTCCGCGCCGATGTTGATCAAACGCAATCCCTTGTCCGCCAAAGGCGAGGCAAACGCGCCCGAAATCCAAATGCCAGCAATCAAAACCGCAGCTAAAAGCCCAGTGCTGATTCTTAAAAATTTTGTCGTTTGCTCAATACTCACCAATCGCATTCTAACCTAAGCGCGATTAATTTAAAAATATAGTTAAAACTATCCATTAAAATAATTCCACCAAAAATAGCTTGAAAAATAGCCAAAAAAACAACCCTCAAAAACAACTCTCAAAATAACCAAAAAAGGTAGCCACTATGTTTGACACAATCCTAGATTTAGAACTCATCCACAAAGGCAAAGTGCGCGATATTTATCACATTGACGCGGGCAAAATGCTGATGGTTGCCACCGACCGACTCTCGGCATTTGACGTGGTGCTTGACCAGCCGATTGTCGGCAAAGGCAAGGTGCTGACTTCAATTGCGAATTTTTGGTTTGACAAAACCCAGTTTATTATTCCCAATCATTTAACCCACGAACCGCTGAGTAGCGTGCTTTCAAACGCACAGGCGGCACTCGTTTCGGGCAGGGCGATTATTGTGAAAAAACTCACGCCGTTGCCGATTGAGGCGATTGTGCGCGGTTATTTGGTTGGCTCAGGCTGGCAGGATTATCAAGCCACGGGGGCGTTGTGTGGCATTACGTTGCCCGCCGATTTGCATTTGGCTGAAAAATTACCCGAAGCACTTTACACGCCTTCGACCAAAGCTGAGATTGGCGCGCACGATGCGAACATCAGTTTTGCTCAAACCGAGGAATTAATCGGCAAAGATTTGGCGCAACAAATCCGCACCGTGAGTTTGAAACTGTATCAATTCGCGGCAGATTATGCGTTGGCGCGCGATATTATTATTGCCGACACTAAGTTTGAATTTGGACTGGATGAAAACCATCAGCTTACTTTAATGGACGAGGTGCTCACGCCTGATTCGTCGCGTTTTTGGCCAGCGAAAACTTATCAGGTCGGCGTTAATCAGCCCAGTTTTGACAAGCAAATTGTGCGCGATTATTTGGCTTCGTTGGATTGGAATAAATCCCCGCCAGCGCCCACTTTGCCCGACGAAATCATTCAAAAAACCAGCGAAAAATACGCAGCCATTCAAACATTATTATGCAAATAACAGGACTGATCAGCAAAATGCACACCCGCCTCGAGGGCAATAGAGCACATTATCAACTACCCATCGGCAAGCAAATCGTGGAGATGAATGCGTTGGTCGGCAAACCGATACAGCTTCAATTTAATGCGCAAATTGTGTGCTCAAACTGCGGGCGAATCACCAAAAAAAGTTATTCGCAGGGCTATTGTTATCCCTGTTGTCGAAGTTTGGCGCGCTGCGATTTGTGCATTATGAAGCCCGAAACCTGCCATTATCATTTGGGCACTTGTCGCGAGAGCGCGTGGGGGCTGGCGCATTGTTTCAAACCGCATATTATTTATTTGGCAAATTCATCGGGGGTCAAGGTTGGAATCACCAGTCACGCCAATACCCCAAGTCGCTGGATTGACCAAGGCGCGGTGAGTGCTTTGCCGATTTTGAGCGTGGCAAACCGTCTTCAGTCTGGGCAAATTGAGGTGGCACTTAAAGCCTTTGTGGCGGATAAAACCAATTGGCGCAAAATGCTGAAAAATGAAGTCTCCGAGGTGGATTTGGTGGCAGTTAAAAATACATTACTCGGCAAAATCCCGCAACAAATTGCGCGCGCTCAAGCCACCGAAATTGAGGGCGAACCTTTGGCAATTCACTATCCTGTGATAGAATACCCGCGCAAAATCAGCTCGCTTAATTTTGACAAAACCCCCGTTATCAGTGGCATTTTGCAGGGCATCAAAGGACAATATTTATTGCTGGATTGCGGAGTGTTAAACATCCGAAAATTTGGCGCTTACAACCTCACACTTACTTATTAAAAGGACATAAAAAATGGCAGAACTCATCATTGACGAATTGGCGCAGGGAACTGGAAAGAGTGCAAAATCAGGCGATAAAATCTCCGTTCATTACACGGGCTGGCTGACGAATGGCAAAAAATTTGACTCCAGCGTGGATAGAAATGATCCGTTTGATTTCACCCTCGGCGCAGGTCAAGTGATTGCAGGCTGGGATCAGGGCGTGGATGGAATGCAGGTCGGTGGCAAGCGCAAACTCACCATTCCCGCAAAATTAGGCTACGGTGAAATGGGCGCAGGTGGGCTGATTCCACCGAATGCAACGCTGGTTTTTGAGGTGGAATTATTGGCGATTAACTAAAAAAAAATCAAATCTCAAACAGCACTGGCGCAATTTTTGAGCGCACAATAGACAAAAAAAATGCGCCTCAAATTGTGTTGTGCTGGTATTTTTTGAGGCACAACAAAGCCCGTCATTATTTTTTTGATGATAAATTAATCCTAATTATGAACCAAGATTTTCCGCGCATCAAACGCCTGCCCGCCTATATTTTTGCCATCACCAACGAATTAAAAGCCAAAGCGCGGGCGAGCGGCGAGGACATTATTGATTTCGGAATGGGCAATCCTGATCAGCCCACTCCAAACCATATTGTGGAAAAATTGGTGGAGGCCGCACGGCGCAAAGACACCCATCGCTACTCAGCCTCGCGCGGGATTCCACGACTCAGACGCGCCATTACGCATTGGTATAAAACCCGTTTTGACGTGGATTTAAATCCCGACACCGAAGCAATTGTCACCATCGGCTCAAAAGAAGGGCTGGCAAATCTAGCGCAGGCAACGGTCGGAGCGGGTGACACGGTGCTGGTTCCGAGTCCCGCTTATCCGATTCACCCCTACGGATTTGTGATTGCTGGGGCGGATATTCAGCAAATCCCGTGCGGTGCGGAAGTGGATTTTTGCGCTGGACTGGAGCGCGCGATTAAAAACACGTGGCCAAAACCAAAAATGTTGGTGCTCAATTACCCCTCAAATCCCACCACAGAATGCGTTGAGTTGGAATTTTTTGAACGCGTGATTGCGATTGCCAAAAAACACAAAATCTGGGTGGTGCAAGATTTAGCCTACGCTGACATTGTGTTTGATGGCTACGTAGCACCGAGTATTTTGCAAGTGGCGGGTGCAAAAGATGTGGCAGTGGAATTTTTCTCACTCTCAAAAAGCTACAATATGCCTGGCTGGCGGGTGGGTTTTATGGTCGGCAATCCAATTTTGGTGGCAGCACTGGCAAAAATCAAATCGTATTTGGATTACGGAATGTTCACCCCCATTCAAGTGGCAGCCATTGAAGCGTTGGAGGGCGATCAAAGTTGCGTTGGCGAGATTGTCCAAACCTATCAAGATCGGCGCGATGTGTTGTGTGGCGGGCTGAATGCCATCGGCTGGCGCGTCACTCCGCCAAAAGCCACAATGTTTGTGTGGGCGAAAATTCCCGATTTTTATCAAACAATGGGCTCGCTTGAATTTACCAAAAAACTGCTAAAAGTGGCAAAAGTGGGCGTTTCTCCTGGGATTGGATTTGGCGATTATGGCGATCAATATGTGCGTTTTGGGCTGATTGAAAACGAGCACCGAACCCGTCAAGCCATCCGCGGCATTCGTGAAATGTTCAAACAAGACGGATTGTTGTAATTTTAAAAAAATCTCACACCAAAAAATCCCGCTCAAAAACTCACTGCAAAACTCACTGAAAAAATGAAACTCACCGCCAACGAATTTAGCCAACTCAAACACAAACGCCTCACTTTGCTGGGAATGTCGGGCGTGGGCAAAACCCATTTGGCAAAATTACTCGGCGAAGCGCAGTGGTTTCACTATTCGGGCGATTATCGGATTGGCAGCAAATATTTAAATCAGCCGATTTTAGACAATATCAAACACCGAATGAGGTGCGATGCGTGGCTCAAAACCTTGCTAAATCAACACTCAATTGATATTACAAATTGCATTAGCGTGAATAATCTCAGCTCGGTTGCTGCGTTTTTAGGCAAAGTCGGCAATCCAAATCAGGCAGGGCTGCCGATTAATGAATTTCTCCAAAGACAGGCGTTGCATCGTCAAGCGGAAATGCGCGCAATGCTGGACGTGCCTCAATTTATCGCCAAAGCACAGCAGCGGGGAATCGCCCATTTTATTAACGATGCGGGCGGTAGTTTGTGTGAATTAGAAGATGAAAAAATCTACCAAAATCTTGCCCAGCACACGATTATTCTCTACATTAAAGCCAGCAAAAATAACCAATCCGCACTCATTCAGCGCGCCCAAACCTGCCCAAAACCGTTGTATTATCAGCCTAATTTTTTGCACGCTCAATTAACCATTTATCTGCAAAAACACAAATTCAACTACGTGGCACAAATTGATCCCGAGGATTTTGTGCGCTGGATTTTTCCCAAATTGATTGCCCATCGACTGCCAAAATATGCACGCATTGCTGACACTTACGGCTACACCGTGGAGAGCGAAGCATTGTATCGGTGCAAAAATAGTGCGCAGGTTTTGGCGTTAATCGGCTCAGTGATTGCTCAACAACAGAAGAGTTTGAGATGCCACTCATAGCCCATTATGATTTGCCGACTTTTGAGCGGCTCAAAAACGAAGGCGAAACCATTCTCTCCAAACAACGCGCCACCCACCAAACCATTCGCCAACTGCACATCGGGCTGCTAAATATGATGCCAGATGCTGCCCTTGAAGCCACCGAGCGTCAATTTTTTCGCCTCATCGGACATTCCAACCAAATCGCGCAATTCTATCTGCACCCGTTTACGCTGCCCTCCATTTCCCGCGGCGCAAAAGCACAGAGACACGTTGACAAATATTATCAAACATTTGAGGCAATCAAAGCGCAGGGATTGGACGCGTTGATTATCACGGGCGCATACGTGGAGCAGGCGGATTTAGCGCAAGCGCCTTTTTACGAGGAATTAAAAACCGTCACGGAATGGGCGTATGCCCACGTTACCTCAACTTTATGCTCGTGTTTGGCGACGCACGCGGTGTTAGAATTTCGCCATCAACAAAAACGCAAACCACTCGCGCACAAATGCTGGGGCGTGTTTTCCCATCAAGTGCAAGACTGTGCGCATCCGCTGATGAATGGGGTAAATACTCGTTTTGACGTGCCACATTCGCGCTACAACGAAATCACACCTGCCCAATTTGAGCACGCGAATATCAAGGTTTTGGTGAAAAGTGAGGTCGGGGCGCATCTGTGCGTGAGCGAGGATTTATTGCGCATCGTGTTTGTGCAGGGGCATCCCGAATACGACACCATCAGTTTGTTCAAAGAATACAAGCGCGAAATTATGTTATTTTTGAATCACTCCAAAGACGCATATCCGCCGTTTCCAGCGCATTATTTGAACGCTCAAAACAAGGCGATTTTGGATGAATTTAAAACCAAACTTTTAGCGGGCAATCTCACGATGGCGGATTTTCCCGAAAATCTGATCGCACCCACTTTAACCAACACTTGGCGCGACACAACGCGCACGATTATCAATAATTGGATCGGCTGCGTGTATCAGGTCACTCACGCCGAGGTGGGCAAACCGTTTATGGACGGCATCGATCCCACCGACCCGCTGAATTTGAAAACGGCTTAAAATTGCGTGACGAACGAAACAAAAGCAACCGTAAAAAAAGCAACAAAAACACCCCAGCCCATTGCGCCAAAATTGTTGATTTGGTTTGACACGCACGGACGCAAAAATCTGCCGTGGCAATCCAAAACACCCAATATTTACCACATTTGGCTGAGTGAAATTATGCTCCAACAAACGCAAGTTAGCACCGTGATTGCGTATTTTAAGCAATTTATCGCGAATTTTCCCGATATAAATTCACTTGCCAAAGCAGATTTAGACGCGGTTTTATTGCGCTGGGCGGGGCTGGGTTATTACGCTCGAGCCAGAAATTTACACAAAACTGCACGCATTATTACGCAGGATTATCAGGGCATTTTTCCCACGACATTTGCCCAAATTATTCAACTGCCAGGCATCGGACAATCCACCGCTGGGGCGATTTTGTCACTCGGCTACGAACAAAAATACGCGATTTTGGATGGCAATGTGCGCCGCGTTTTGACGCGCTATCATCAACTCAGCGGACATTACGGGCAAACTCAGGTGGTGAATAAATTGTGGCAACTCGCACAACATCACACCCCAAACGCGCGCAATGGCAACTACACACAGGCGATGATGGATTTAGGCGCGACGATTTGCACGCGCACTCAGCCAAAATGCACGCATTGTCCGCTCGCTCGGGGCTGCGAAGCAAAGCAACATCAAACCCAAAGTCAATATCCCAACCCAAAACCACCGCGCAACAAGCCCACAAAAATCCTTGCGATGCTGATTTTTCGCAATCAAAATAACCAGATTTATCTGCAAAAACGCCCCACAAAAGGCATTTGGGGTGGGCTGTGGAGTTTTGTAGAATGCCCGAATAACCCTCAAGCCATTGCCCAATCGATTCAAGATTTTGGCGCAAACAGTGTGATTGAGGCGCGTCTGCCAATGCTCAAACACACTTTCACGCATTATCATCTGCATATTTATCCGATTGTGGTGCAAAGTCTAAAATCAGCCCACAAATTTCATTCAATCCACCCCTTAAAACTCGGATTGCCAGCGCCTGTGGGTAAAATTATCACTCATCTCAACACCCAAAAAATAGTATGAAACTGATTCGCGGTTTGCACAATATTTCTCGTCATACTTCTCACACTCGGGGGCGCGCCATCACCATCGGGAATTTTGACGGCGTGCATACGGGACATCAAAAAATCATCCAACAACTCACTCAACAAGCGCAAAAATTACAGCTGCGCTCGCTGTTGATTTCATTTTCACCGACACCAAAAGTTTTTTTTAATCAGGGCGAGAGCGTGCTCAGCAATTTTCAAGAAAAATATCATTTGCTGGATAAATTAGGATTGGACGAACATTTAATTATTGCGTTTAATCAGTCATTTTCCGAGCTCAGTGCGGACGATTTTTTGCAACAAATTTTGCTGCACAAACTCAAGATGAAATATTGTTTAATTGGCGATGATTTTCACTTCGGCGCGGGTCGTCTCGGCGATTTTGGATTTTTACAACGCGCCTCAAAACACCACGAATTTGAAATTCAGCGCATCGATTCGGTGTTATTTGCACAACGTCGAGTCAGTAGTTCCAAAATTCGCAGCTTGCTCACAGCGGGTGATTTTGCAACGGCTGCGCAATTTTTAGGGCGCGAATTTAGCATCAGTGGGAAGATTATCCGCGGCGCTCAAAAGGGCAGAACGATTGATTTTCCCACCATCAATATTCCCATAAAACGCCAAATCAGCCCTGTTTCTGGGGTGTTTGCGGTGCGCGTGATTTTGGAGGGAAAAATTTATCAGGGCGTGTGTAATGTCGGCAATCGCCCGACTGTCGGCGGTCAAAAAATATTATTAGAGGTGTTTTTATTTGAGTTTTCGCAAACGGTTTACGGCAAATGGGCGCAGGTTATTTTTAAGCACAAACTCAGAGATGAGCAAAAATTTGCCTCTTTTTTGGACTTAAAACAGCAGATTAAATTAGACACCGAGCGCGCCAAAACATTTTTTGCACACGTCAAAGATTAACAATTTTGAAGTTGGGCAAATCAAATTAAATCAGACACAATTTGATGGCTAAAAATAACTGCGCAAAACTGAATTATGGCGCGTCCAACAATTTCCAACTCAGCACCTCGCCCGCCATAAATGCCACCACTTCGCTGTCGCCAAACGCATAACTTTGTGGCACAGTCCAATTTTGTTTTGCCAAAGTAATTTTGGCTTTGTTGTGCGGCAGTTGATAAAAATCAGCGCCAAACTTTGAGGCAAATCCTTCTAATTTGTCTAACGCATTTTGCGCCTCAAACGCGATCGCATACAGCTCGATGGCGGCGTGTGCGCTAAAAATCCCCGCACAGCCACACGCGGATTCTTTGCTGTGTTTGCTGTGCGGGGCAGAATCCGTGCCTAAGAAAAATTTAGGATTGCCACTGGTGGCAGCGCGCAATAGGGCGAGTTGATGCGGATTTTTGCGTTTCAACACAGGCAAACAAAAATAATGCGGTTTGATGCTACCCGCCAACATATCGTTGCGATTTGCCAGCAAATGATGCGCGGTAATGGTGGCGGCAATATTGCGCCCAGATTCCAACACAAAATCCACCGCATTTTTGGTGGTAATGTGCTCAAACACAATTTTTAACTCAGGAAAATCACGCACCACTTTGGTCAAAATTTGATCAATAAAAACCGCTTCGCGATCAAAAATATCCACCGATGAATGCGTCACTTCCCCGTGCACCAGCAAAGGCAATTGGACTTTTTGCATCATTTCCAGCACAGGATAAATGCGGGCAATATCGCGCACGCCCTGAGCAGAATGAGTCGTTGCCCCCGCAGGATAAAGTTTGGCAGCCACCACCGCCGTGCTCTCAGCCGCCAGTTGGATTTGTGTGGTGGTGGTGTTGTCCGTCAAATACAGCACCATCAACGCAGAAAAATGAGTGCGAGCAGGCAGGGCACGCATAATTTCTTTTTGATAAGTCAAAGCCTGTGCCACCGTGCAAACTGGCGGATTTAAATTGGGCATAATAATCGCGCGACCCATTTGTTGGGCACTCATCAAAACCACCGATTTTAATAATTCACCCGAGCGCAAATGCAGGTGCCAATCGTCGGGGCGAATCAGGCTAAGTTGTTGCATTTTCTCTGCTAAATGGATGAATCGCGCCCAACACACGCAATGCTTTTGCACCCGTGACCGCTGTCAAATTAGCGGGTTTGTTGTCCAAAGTGAGTTTGGCAAAAAACGCAAACGCAGCCGCCTCCACATAATCCGCGTCCATTCCTAGTTGCGCGGTGGTGAGCATATTGCTATTTGGATTTAAATAAGACAGTCGTTCAATTAAAAACGCATTATGCACGCCGCCGCCGCACAAATACACACTGGAGCCCGCGCAAATATGCGCACTGATGCTAATCGCACTGAGCTCTAATAACGTGCGTTGCACATCTTGCGGACGACGCTCAGCTGATAAATGCGCTGCCAGCCAAGTGAGATTAAAATATTCTGATCCCGTGCTTTTTGGGGCGGGTTTTTGAAAATAAGCGTCTGCCAACAATGCGCTGAGTAAATCCTCGTCCAACGTGCCAGAGCGCGCCCATTCGCCGTTTTTGTCATAATCCAACTGCTGAGATTTTTGCATCCATTGATCCAGCAAAACATTGGCAGGGCCAGTATCAAAGCCACCCACTTTACCGAGAGAAACCTGCGTGAGATTGGCAATCCCACCCAAATTAATCACAATCCCATCACCGCCGAGCAAATGCTGATGATACAAAGGGGTGAGTGGCGCGCCCTGTCCGCCAATCGCGATATCGTTCATCCGAAAATCATTCACCACTGGAATATGCGTTTGCTCGGCAATCAACGCACCGTGTCCGATTTGCATTGAATAATAACCACCCTGATGAAAAATCGTTTGCCCGTGGGAGCCAATCGCGCGAATGTCCGCTGCAAGAATGCCCGATTTTTTGAGTAGCGTTTGCACCGTCTCGGCAAATAAACCTGCTACTTGTCTGTCCAATTCCGCCAATTCTACCAATTGAATTTGCCCAGTTTGGGTCAGTATTCTGAGTTCATTTTTAAGCGAATCGGAATAGGGCAAATACGCGGTGGTCAAAAAATCCGCATCATTTGCATCAATAATAACCCCATCAACCCCGTCCAAACTGGTGCCAGCCATCAGCCCAATGTAGTATTCAGGCTTTGCCATGACAGTGCTTGAATTTTTTGCCCGAGCCACAATGACACAAATCATTACGTCCTATTTTGACCTCATCTGTTTGATAAGTTTGATGCTCTGGCGTTGGCACATCACTGCCCTGTGCATCAAAAATTTGCAGCTCATTTTGCTGATAATCCTCGCTTTCGTGGGGCTCTTCTTCATTCACTGACACGCTTGAAAGTGATTTGACGATTTCTGCATTAATATTGTCCAACAACTCGGTGAACATAATAAACGATTCTCTTTTATATTCCTGAGTGGGATTTTTTTGGGCATAACCGCGCAAATTCACGCTGTTTCTCAAATAATCCATTGACGCCAAATGCTCTTTCCAAAAATGATCCAGCGTTTGCAACATCACCGTTTTTTCAAATCCGCGCATCGATTCTGAGCCCACCACCGCTTCTTTGTCATCACAGGCATTGCTGAGCAGTTGCACGACTCGCAACTCAACTTCGGCAATTTCCACGCCCTCATCCAGCCATTGTTGAATCGGACAATCCAGCGCATAATCCGATTTCAAAACACTCATCAAACCCGCCACATCCCAATCTTCTTCGGCGGTTTGAGTGGAAATATAGCCCGCAAATAAATCGCTAATCACACGCTCTCTGATGGTGATAAAACGATCCTGCACGTCGTCAATTTTGATCAATTCATCGCGCCAGTTATAAACCACTTTGCGCTGATCGTTAGACACATCGTCATATTCCAGCAAATGTTTGCGCGAGTCGTAATTCATTCCCTCTACTTTTTTCTGCGCATTTTCAATCGCACGATTCACCATTTTGTGCTCAATCGCCTCGCCTTTTTCCATTCCCAATCTTTTCATCATCGCTGCCATTTTTTCGCTGGCAAAAATACGCATTAAATTGTCTTGCAATGATAAATAAAACCGTGTTGAACCAATATCTCCCTGCCTGCCCGAGCGTCCGCGGAGTTGATTATCCACCCGCCGAGATTCGTTGCGCTCCGTGCCCACAATGTGCAAACCGCCTGATTTAATCACGGTTTGATGGCGCACTTCCCACGCAGATTTGTCTACCTCTGTCGCTGCTTCGGGCAGTTTGCCGCCGAGCACAATGTCAGTGCCGCGCCCCGCCATATTTGTGGCAATCGTCACCGCACCTGTGGTGCCAGCGTTAGCAACAATCTGCGCCTCGCGTTCGTGTTGTTTGGCGTTTAAAACCTCGTGCGTGATATTTTGTTTGCGCAATAAATCAGAAATCAACTCAGAATTTTCAATGCTGCTGGTGCCGATTAACACGGGTTGTCCAATTTTATGGCACTTAATCACATCGCTGGTAATCGCGTCAAATTTTTCCTCGGTGGTGAGGTAGATTTGATCCGACATATCCGCGCGCGCCGAGGGTTTATTAGGCGGCACAAGCACCACTTCTAAGCCATAAATACTGTGCAATTCCACTGCCTCTGTGTCCGCGGTGCCCGTCATTCCCGAGAGTTTGGCGTAGAGTCTAAAATAATTTTGAAAGGTAATTGATGCCAAAGTTTGGTTTTCGTTTTTGATGCTGACTTGTTCTTTAGCCTCAATCGCCTGATGCAACCCCTCCGACCAGCGCCGACCCGGCATCGTGCGACCCGTGAATTCATCCACGATAACCACTTCATCATCCACCACAATATAATCCACGTCTTTTTGAAACAAAATATGCGCTCTCAAAGCCGAATTAAAATGTTGCATCAGCAAAATATTGCCCGCATCGTAAAGGTTTGAACCCTCGCTCAACACGCCAGCATCCACCAATAATTGCTCCGCTTTCGCGTGTCCATCGTCGGTTAAAAAAGCTTGCTTGTGTTTTTCATCAACGGTGTAATCTCCCACCACTTCCACCACCATATCTTTGCCAATGCCGCTCTCGATTTGCTTGCTAAAAGCGGGAATCATTTGGTTGATGGAAAAATACACCTCAGAATAATCATCCGCGGGCCCCGAGATAATCAGCGGAGTGCGTGCCTCGTCAATCAAAATGGAATCCACTTCATCGATAATCGCAAAATTCAGCGTGCGCTGGACTTTTTCATCCATCGTAAATGACATATTGTCACGCAAATAATCAAAGCCCAGCTCGTTATTTGTGGCATAAGAAATATCGCATTGATACGCTAATTGCTTGTCTTTGGTGGACATTTCCGCCACAATCACGCCAACACTCAGCCCCAAAAACTCAAACACTTTGCCCATCCACTGCGCATCACGTGCTGCCAAATAATCATTAACTGTCACAATGTGCACGCCCAAACCACTCAAAGCATTCAAATACGCGGGCAATGTGGCAACCAATGTTTTGCCCTCGCCCGTGCCCATTTCGGCAATTTTGCCATCGTGCAAAACCATTCCGCCGATCAGTTGCACGTCATAATGTCGCAATCCCAACACCCGAACGCTAGTCTCACGAACCACCGCAAATGCCTCTGGCAGGAGATCGTCCAAAGGAATTTTGTTGCTGAGTAGGGCTTTAAAATCTTGCGTTTTTGCACGCAACGCCTCATCACTGAGTGCTTGCAAATCCGCCTCAAATGCATTGATTTGAATCACAGAAGTGCGAAATTTTTTGATCAAACGGTCGTTACGAGAGCCGATGATTTTGGCGGTAATTTTATTTATAATGGACATTAGATTAGAGATCAAAAATGATTAATTTAAAAAAACGGTGCTTTAAAACAGTGCTTTTCCGCGGATGTCAAATACAACACTCACAAACCTTGCAGATTTTACCGCCGAAGCAGGGCTCGGAAAGTTAATTACGCAAGCGCGATTTTATAATGACATCAATGTGCAACTCGCCAAATTATTGCCCGCGGTATTAAATTCGTTGCAACTTTGCCGTATTCATCAAAACTGCGCAACACTCACCACACAAAATCAAGCGATTGCATTTCGCGCCCAAAAACAACAGGCGAGTTTGATTAAAATCCTGCAAACCATTCAAGGGCTGACGCATATTCAGCAAATCACAATTATCGTGGAAATTGCAAAATAGACGCCAAAATCGCCACCAATTCTGTGCTGAAATATTGCGTAAACATACTATATAATTGTTGGGTTTTTTATTTTTAATAATTCCTCGCTCAATCGCAGGTTTTATTATTTTTACAACAAATTTATTCTTTTCAAAAAATCTTATGTCTGAACAAGAAATAGACCTCAAAAAAAGACGATTTTTAACCAATGCTACTAGCGTTGTTGGTGCAGTTGGCGTTGGTTTCGTCGCTTGGCCATTTTTATCTTCGTGGATGCCTTCTGCTAGAGCAAAATCCGCTGGCGCACCAGTAGATGTTGATATTAGTAAATTAGAAAATGGGCAATTAGTCGTAGTGCTTTGGCGCAAAAAACCCGTTTGGATATTTAAGCGCGATCAAACAACCATCAAAAATCTAGCCACATTGGACGCTATGCTCACCGATCCAAAAAATAGCGAACTTTCTCAGCAACCCGATTATGCAAACAACGCCCATCGCTCAATCAATCCAAACGTGGCTGTGATTGTTGGGGTGTGCACACATTTGGGCTGCTCTCCGACTTATCGCCCCGAAATGGGCGCGGCAGATTTGGGCGGTGATGCTTGGAAAGGCGGGTTTTATTGTCCGTGTCACGGCTCTAAATTTGATTTGGCGGGCAGAGTGTATTCTGGCGCACCAGCACCGACAAATTTGCTGATTCCACCCTACCGCTTTGTTTCTGATTCGTTAATCAGAATTGGCACTGACCCAATCTCAAAAGCATAGAGAGAAATTATGGATAACAATAAAAATTGGATTGATCAAAGATTTCCGCTGACCAAAGTTTGGAACGAGCATTTGGCTGAATATTACACACCGAGAAATTTTAACTTTTGGTATTTCTTTGGCTCGCTGGCAATGTTGGTGCTGGTGATGCAAATTGTGACTGGCATCTTTCTGGCGATGCATTTTAAACCAGATACGATGAATGCATTTTCCTCGGTTGAGTATATTATGCGCGATGTAAATTGGGGCTGGCTGATTCGCTATATGCACTCAACGGGCGCATCGGCGTTTTTTATTGTGATTTATTTACATATGTATCGCGGCTTGCTTTACGGTTCTTACAAAGCACCGCGTGAGTTGATTTGGATATTAGGTATGGTGCTTTATATCGCGCTGATGGCTGAGGCGTTTCTGGGCTACGTGTTGCCGTGGGGACAAATGTCTTATTGGGGAGCGCAAGTGATTATTTCATTATTTGGTTCGGTGCCAGTGATTGGCCCTGATTTATTGGTGTGGATTTTGGGCGATTATGCAGTGGGCGATCCCACACTCAATCGGTTCTTTTCGTTGCACGTGATTGCATTGCCGTTAATTCTTGCGGTGTTGGTATTTTTGCACATTGTGGCACTCCACACAGTCGGCTCTAACAATCCCGATGGCATTGAAATCAAACAAAATAAAGACAAAAATGGCATTCCAAAAGACGGCATTCCATTCCACCCTTATTACAGCGTCAAAGACATTGTGGGCGTGGTGGTGTTTTTAATGATCTTTTCAGCAGTTTTGTTTTTTTCTCCAGCGCTCAACGGATATTTTTTAGAGCACGCGAATTTTGTTGAAGCAAACCCACTCAAAACCCCAGATCACATTGCACCGCTTTGGTATTTAACCCCTTTCTATTCGGTGCTCAGAGCCATTCCGCCGATGTTTGGGTCGCAATTTCCTGGTGTGGTTGGGATGTTCGGCGCTTTGTTAATCTTAATCGCACTGCCTTGGTTGGACAGATCCAAAGTAAAATCCATTCGTTATCGCTCGTGGCATTACAAAGTCGCACTCGGGATTTTTGTGGTAAGTTTTGTGATTTTAGGATGGCTAGGAATGCAACCCGTCACACCAGTCAATGCATTTTTAGCCAGAGTATTTACCATTTCATATTTTGGATTTTTTATTTTAATGCCTTGGTTTACCTCAATTGGACAAACCAAACCAGTGCCAAAACGGTTAACGGAGTAAATAATGCATAAAATCACCACCACAATCTTAACCGCTCTCGCCATTGCATTTATTTCTTTGAATGCATCTGCTGCGAGTGATGCACCCACAAAATCCGCTAACACCGACATTAATGATCAAAAATCTTTGCAAAATGGCGCAAAATTATTTATGAATTATTGTGCGAGTTGTCACTCTATTAAATTTATGCGCTACAACCGAATGGGCAAAGATTTAAATATTAGCGACAAAGACGTCATTAAAAATTTAATATTTAATGGTCAAAAAATCGGCGACAACATTCTTTCTTCAATCTCTCCAGCCGATTCAGCCAAATGGTTTGGCATCACACCGCCAGACTTATCTTTGGTTGCCAGATATAAAAACACAGATTGGATTTATAGTTATTTGCACGGATTTTATGCAGACAAATCGCGCCCATTTGGTGTCAATAATCACCTCTTAAAAAACGTTGCGATGCCTGATGTTTTGTGGCGTTTAAAACAACAAAAATCCGCCGAGGCATTTGACAAAGACGTGCGAGATATTACTAATTTCTTGGATTATGTGGGCGAACCTGTTAAATTAATTCGCACGGATTTGGGTTATAAAGTGCTGGGATTTTTGTTTGTGTTGTTTATTCTTGCCTATTTGCTCAAAAAAGAATATTGGAAAGACGTCAAATACGGCAAATGGCGCGCCAAGGATTAACCCTCAATTTGCTATTTTAAAATTTATTATTTAAGGCTTTATTATGCTACTTAAACCTAATCCCGCTTCAACCACATTGTATTCAGCGCCCAGTGAAATGGAATCGCATATGGTGCGTTTTATTATGGCGGAGAAAAATATTGAGCGTGAAGTGCTGAATGTACAAATGGAGAAAATGCCAGAAGAAATTTTGGAATTGACGCCTTATCAAACCTTTCCGATATTATTTGACCGCGGTATTGTGCTCTACGATTTGTCGGTGATTATTGAATATTTGGATGAGCGTTTTCCATTTCCACCTTTGTTGCCGATTGACCCGATTAAAAAATCAGAAAAAAGACTACTGCTGTTTAGATTTACACGCGCACCAGATTGCTGGTATTCGCTGGTCAATACGATTCAAACTGGCAAAAAGAAAGAGTCCGACGAAGCACGCAAAATTTTATCCAGCAGTTTGATTGAACTCATTCCTTTGTTTGACAGTCAGCCTTATTTTAGTAGCGATAATATGACGATTATTGACACCTGTTTGGCGCCGCTATTATGGCGTTTAAAACATTTGGGGATTAAACTCGGACCTAAAGCACAGCCGATTACCCGTTACGCCAATAAACTTTTTGCCAAAGAAAGTTTTAAAGCCAGTTTGACGGATTGCGAAAAAGAATATAATTAATATCAGTTTAATGCCTTTTTGATGATGGAAAATCCAATAGAACCCTACTTGATTCGTGCCTATCACGACTGGATGACGGATGCGAATCTCACGCCTCATATTTTGGTTAATTGCCTAAATTCTGGCGTGATTCTGCCAAAATCCCAACAGCAGCAAACTGAAATTGTGCTCAATATTAGCCATTCCGCTGCAAATAATTTATTGATAAATACTCAAGAGATCTCATTTGATGCAAGATTTGATGGCAAATCTCAAACGATTCACATTCCGATGGGTGCTGTTATCAGCATTTACACCCGAGAAGATGGCAGAGGAATGATGTTTCAACAACACTACGAAGATGCAAATCCACCTAAAACCGATGACAAACCTAAATTAACTTTGGTGTAAATTTTGGTTATTGACTCAAAACAAGATTACGGACTTTAGCATCAAAATCGCTAAGATTGTCAGCATTAAACACCACAATCGGCACATTTGTATAATTCTCCAGTGCTTTAGCATTGTCCAAATCATTGGCTTTTATTTGATTTAACACAATCATCAATAACGCTAGATTTTGCTTTTTTGCCGCCTCAACACACAGCAAAGCCTGATTGATTGCACCCAATTCATCCCTCACAACCAGCACCAAAGGCAGGGCTAACATTGCAATCAAATCAACGTTTAATGCCTGTTTTGCAATCGGAGAATACAAACCGCCAGCGCCTTCAACGATCACAAAATCATCAGAATGAGTCGGCTGACACGCGTCCGCCAAATTTTTTAATGTGATTTCAACACCCGCCCAATCGCTGGCTTTCTCAGCACTACAGCGCGCCTCAAAACGAAAAGGGCACACCGATTCTATCGGCTCACTGCCCAAACAAGCCTGACTCAACAAAGCCCCGTCCCGCGGAATCAACGCCCCGCCCACATTTAAACAATCGCTCTCAATCGGTTTTCTGACCTTAATTGTGTAGCAATCCGCCAACAATCTAATAAAATGACAAGCGATAAATGTTTTGCCGACATTGGTGCCAGAACCACTGATAAATAAACCTTTCATCACTGATTATTTAATCCAAAAATAAAGCAATCAACACGCATCTTTTTTTACAAAAAAAAATAATATGAATGACATTTTACAAACCGATTTCTGCGGATTACACCTAAATTCCCCCATCGTGCTACTTTCGGGCTGTGTGGGTTTTGGCAGAGAATATTCGCGCATCAAAGGATTTTCAGATACGGACGTTGGCGCAATTTTCCTCAAAGGCACCACATTAGAGCCGCGCTTGGGCAACAACCCCCCCAGAATTTGCGAAACACCCAGCGGAATGATTAACGCAATCGGGCTACAAAATCCTGGCACTGATGCGGTGATTAACGACATTTTGCCAACATTGGACAAAACCAAAACGCGTTTTATCATCAACATTTCAGGCTCTTCGGTGGCAGAATATGGCGAAATCGCCAAGCGTTTTGACGACACCGATATTGACGCGATTGAAATTAATATCTCTTGCCCGAACGTCAAAGAAGGCGGGGTGGCGTTCGGTAACGATCCCGATATGTCGTATCGCGTGGTGGAAATTTGCCGCCAAAATACCAGCAAACCGCTCATCACCAAACTCTCGCCCAACCAAACCGACATTGCCTTCAGTGCGCAGCGTTGCATTGACGGGGGCAGCGATGGCTTGGCGGTGATTAACACATTGATGGGAATGGCAATTGACACCGAATCACGCCAGCCCATCATCGGCAACAATCAAGGTGGACTATCGGGGGCGGCAATTAAACCGATCGCGCTGCTCAAAGTGCATCAAGTTTATCAAGTGTCCAAAAAACACGCCATTCCCATCATCGGACAGGGTGGAATTTGCTCGGCGAATGACGCGCTAGAATTTATCATCGCAGGAGCAAGTGCAGTGGGCATCGGCACCGCGCTATTTTACGACCCACTCATTTGCCCAAAAATTAACGATGGCATCACTCAATATTTAACCCGCAATAAATTAGACAATATTAGTCAATTAGTGGGCACGCTAAAACTCAACGAATGAGCAAAAAACACACTGAGATTGCTGCCAAACTTTATGCGACTTTTTCTAAATATTAATAAAAAAAACTCGGCCCAAACAACATTTAAATCCACACA
>CAZRUL010000003.1:42757-51114 GCA_964603245.1 uncultured Piscirickettsiaceae bacterium | reverse complement strand
TCACCAGCATTAAATTCGGGCTGAGGTCATACACAGCGTCGGGATGTTTTGCTTCAAGAATATCCTTAACTTTATTGACATCAGAAAGATTGGATAATAAGAATTTTTCGCACATAAGTAATTATATTAAAAGTATTTATCAATGAATTGCAGCCATCCAAAAGGATTTTTGCGATTAGGTGGCACAATTTTAGTTTTCTCTCAACTCTCTTTGGTGTCGTCTTGCTTTTATTTTCTTTAAATAAACAAAAAATCTGATTTTAAACGGTTTTTAGTCGTTGATTGCAAAAAATCTATGCGTATTTTTGGGAAATGAGGGCGAGCGATAACGATTATTTAGGCTCTTTGGACTTGTATTTGGAATAAGTTTTAATCTTGATGGCTAAAAACACCACGGACAACACAAACATTCCCGCAATGATCAGCATAATTACATCGGAACTCACGTCTAAATCAGAACTCACAGCATTCTCCTGTTGTTTGCGGTATTTGTGAATGGCGATTGGGCGGAAAATTGAGGCTGAGTTCCAAAACTAAACCATCCTCCTGCGCAATTGCGGAGCGATTATGCCATAAATAATGGGTGCTAACATTTATTTGCGGATTTTGTGGCGCACCATTGCAACAATGCTCAATCGCTGTCTTAATAATATTCAAGCATCGTTTTAAAATGTTCAATCGCCATTTTAATAATGCTCAATCAATCTCAATCAATCTCAATCATAGCCGAGGGAGGCGAGTGAGCGTTTGTTGTCCGACCAACCGCCCGAGACTTTGACCCAGAGTTGCAAAAATACCTTTCTGTCTAAGAAATTTTCAATGCTGATGCGGGCTTCGGTGCCGATTTTTTTCAGCATTGCGCCTTGTTTGCCGATGACGATGCGTTTTTGTGAGGTTTTTTCTACGTAAATGCGCGCGCTGATGCGTTGCAGGCGATTGTCTAATTCGTATTTTTCGATTTCCACGGTTAAATCGTAGGGCAACTCCTCAGACAAGTTGCGAATCAGCTTTTCGCGGATGAATTCAGCCACCACAAACTTCTCGCTGCGGTCGGTAATGAAGTTTTTGTCAAAGATGGGCGCTTGTTCGGGCAGGTATTTGAGAATTTGAGTGCGCAGTTGGCGGGTGTCGCGTTTGTTAAATGCTGAGAGCGGGAAGGTTTCCTCGGGACTGTATTTAGCGCCGAGGGTTTGCAGGAATGGCAGCAACTCGGCGGGGCTTTTAAGTGTGTCTATTTTGTTAATGCACAAAATCACGGGGGCTTCAGCGCGGCTCACGTGCTCTAATGCGCGGGCATCTTCCTTTGTCCATTTGTTGGCTTCAATCAGCCACAAAATAACATCTACTTCATTCACGCTGGCACTGGCGGTGCGATTCATATAAGCGTTGATGGCTTTTTTATTGTTGATGTGCATTCCAGGGGTGTCGACAAACACCATTTGATAAGTGTCGCTGGTGTCAATGGCGTGAATGCGATGACGAGTGGTTTGCGGACGGTGCGAAGTGATGGAGAGTTTTTGTCCGATGAATTCATTAACGAGGGTAGATTTGCCAACATTCGGACGACCGACCACGGCAATAAAGCCTGATTTGAAATTTGTCTTTAAATCTGCTGGTAAATCTGTTTTGGCGTCTGCTTTAAGATGCGTCATAATTTAAGTTGGGTGAGTAAGACTGCGGCGCACGCTTGTTGCGCTTGTTTGATGCTGGCGGCTTGCCGTTGGGTTTGGAGTTTGTGCTCTAACAATTGCGCGCGCACGGTAAAAATGGCATTGTGATCTTTGCCAGTGGTTTGAATGAGGCTGTATTGTGGCAAGCTGTGCTGGGTGCTTTGGAGATATTCTTGAAGTTGGGTTTTGGGGTCTTTGAGTGAGTCATTTAAATTGATGTCGTTTAATAAGGTTTGATAAAGTTGCAAAATCACCCGCCGCGTCGCACTAAATCCACCGTCCAAAAACACCGCGCCGAAGATTGCTTCTAATGTGTCTTCAAGTAATGCCTTGCGCTGTGCCCCGCCACTTTTTATCTCACCTGCTCCGAGGGTTATTTGCTGGGATAAATGCAAACTCACGCCGAGCGCGCTTAATGTTTTGGCGCGCACTAAATGGGATTTGACGCGTGAGAGTTTGCCCTCATCTGCTTTGGGAAAGCGCCGATACAATTCGCTGGCAATCACCGCGCCGAGGATGCTGTCGCCTAAAAACTCTAATCGCTCGTTGTGCATCCTGCCCGCGCTTTTGTGAGTGAGGGCTTGGGTCAGCAAATCGGGGGTTTTGAATTTATAATGGATTTGTTGTTGTAATTTTTTCATAGACAAGGATAATCCGCGCGGTGCGGTGCTCTACAATTTAATGCGGGTCACGCGATTGCTGATTGACGCGCTTAAATATTCAAAAAACGCTCTCATAAATAACCGACTGGTATCAGATGTTTTGGCAAGAAAATAGCAAACTGGAAGATTTTACCTTGCCTGATTGTGTGCAAGATGCTGTGTTTAGCATTCGCACCAAAATACTGCCGATGGATCACGCCTATTTACTTAAAGTCGCATTACTGGCGCATTTGCCGTGGCTGGCAGCACTAGAGGACTCGGGCGCTGGCGTGCACGACATCAGTATTGCCGATGGCAACGGCTGGCAACAGGATCGCGCGACTGGGTTTTATTATCCGTCTAAACGCTCAAAACTCAGCATTCGCTTGCCGAAGGAAAAACTAGCAGCGTGTGCAGAATTAGTCGGCAAAACTTTGGAATTGGGCGAGTATCAAATTCAAATTCTCAAAATGGAATCGCCGAAATTGCTTCAAACATTGCCTGTGTTGTTGGCAAAAAACGTGGCGTGTGCACAAAATATGGACGAGGACGGGTTTTTACAATGTTGTTTTGATCAATTGGGTGCGATGGGTATTGTGCCCAAAAAAATGCTGGCGGGTTTGTCGCATCAGATTCACACTTCAAACGATATTATTCACACGCGTGCGCTGATGGTGGCGGATTTGCGCAAAATGGAATCAGTGCGGTTGCAAGAAAAAGGAATTGGCGCGCATCGGCTGCTGGGCTGTGGGTTGTTTGTGCCGCAAAAAGAAATTAATCCGATTGACGGCTAAACTCCGCAATCATCTCAAACGGCGAATTAAACAAAACATCAACGCGCTGGCAATTGCTTGACCCTAACTGGCTTTAACGCTACAATCAAAATTTTTTTTTGCAATGAGATTTTATCAATGCGCACATTATTATTGTTTTGCTCACTTTGGCTGAGTTTGCCCGCCGCATTTGCTGTGGAAGGCGAATTTATCGGTGCAAAAGTCGTGGACAGTTTGCCCAATTGGTTCAAAACCACGTTTTTAGATTTGACGCAGGATTTGGAAGAAGCCAAACAATCGCGCCGTCACGTGATGATTTATTTTCATCAAAACGGTTGTCCGTATTGCGCAAAATTGGTGGATGAAAATTTTCACGACCGCGCGCTGGTGGCAAAATTACAACAAAACTTTGACGTGATTGAAACCAATATGTGGGGCGATCGGGAGCTGACGGATTGGCAAAACAGGGAATTTAGCGAAAAGGAATTCGCCGCGTTTATGAAAATTCAATTCACGCCGACTTTGTTATTTTTGAACGACAAAGGTGAGACGGTGTTGCGTTTAAACGGGTATCAGTCGATTGAGAAAATGCACGTTGCGCTGGATTATGTGGCGGGCGAGAAATATCGGCAACAAACTTTTGCTAATTATCTGGGCGAACTCGCGCAAAAAACTACAACAAAGACGGCGCAAAGTGCCTTAAATCAAAATCCTGTATTTGAACAACCGCCCCACATTCTCACGCGCAACGCCAAATTTCAGGCGCAACAATATTTAGCGGTGTTTTTCGAGACGCCAGACTGCCCCGCCTGTGATAAGTTTCATCGCACTTTGATGCCACTCAAAACCACTCAAAATTTACTCAAATCTATGCAAGTGGTGCAACTCGATGCGCGCGCAAATGAGAAAATTATCACCCCAAATGGACGCAAAACCACCGCCGCAAAATGGTATGAAAATCTACGATTGACGTATTTGCCTGCCATTGTTTTTTTTGACAAACAGGGACAGGAAATCATCCGCAAAGATGCGTTTTTCAAAGCCTACCATTTGCAAGGAATTATGAGTTATGTATCTTCGGGTGCGTATCAAACTCAGCCAAATTTTCAGCGGTATTTGGAGGATAAATCGGACAAATTGCGCGCAAAAGGCGTGAGTGTGGATATTTGGCAATAATAATTTAAATGATCAATTTAGAGCATTCAACGGCAAAATTCAAACAACAAATTTAAATGGCAAGCCTAAAAACAACAAAACTAAACGGCAAATCTAAACAGCAATCGGGGCTTTAATCGGCGCATCAGGTTGATAATTTATAAACTCAAAATCTTCAAATTTATACTCAAAAATGCTCGGCGGTTTGCGTTTGATATTCAACGTTGGCAAAGGTTTTGGGGTGCGCGCGAGTTGGGTTTTAACCTGCTCGGTGTGATTAGAATACAGATGACAATCGCCACCGCTCCAAATAAACTCGCCCACTTCCAAATCACATTGCTGGGCAATCATATGCGTGAGCAGCGCATACGAGGCAATATTAAACGGCACGCCTAAAAACGCATCGGCACTGCGCTGATACAGTTGGCAAGAAAGTCGATTGTTCGCCACATAAAACTGAAACAACAAATGACACGGGGGCAACGCCATTTTTTCAATCTCGCCGACATTCCA
This sequence comes from uncultured Piscirickettsiaceae bacterium, assembly GCA_964603245.1. GTDB lineage: Bacteria > Pseudomonadota > Gammaproteobacteria > PS1 > Pseudothioglobaceae > CAZRUL01. The sequence goes on along the minus strand of CAZRUL010000003.1, from coordinate 46,362 downwards.
CGCCGACACAATCAAGCGTCGAGAGTCGGGCGTGGTTTTAATTTGCTCAATCACTTGAGAGATTTGATCAATTTGCACCCCGTCCGCGCCCGTCCATTTGCGCCATTGCGCGCCATAAATCGCACCCAAATCTCCGTTTTCATCCGCCCACGCATCCCAAATATGCACGTGATTATCGTTGAGATATTGAAGGTTTGTAGAGCCGCTCAAAAACCATAATAATTCGTGAATGACCGAGGGCAGGTGAATGCGTTTAGTCGTCATCAGCGGAAAGCCACGCGCCAAATCAAAACGCATTTGATGCCCAAAAATACTGCGCGTGCCAGTGCCAGTGCGGTCGGTTTTAATCGTGCCAGCGGTATTGATGAGCTTGAGTAAATCCAAATATTGCTTCACAATTTTCTCACGTAAGCCAGCCGCAATAATATCGCCCCAAGCACAATCATCGGCGCGCTGAGCAATTGCCCCATCGTTAGCCAGTCAAACGCCAAATAGCCCAGTTGTGCATCGGGGACGCGGACAAATTCTACGACAAATCTAAACACGCCGTAAAAAATCAAAAACAGTGCCGAGACGGCCATTCGTGGCGGGGATTTTTTGCTAAAAACCCAAAGAATGACGAACAATACCAGCCCTTCCAAAAACGCTTCATACAATTGCGACGGATAGCGACTCACGCCCAAATTTGGCACATACATCGCCCAGTCGCTGGTGCTGACTTTGCCCCATAATTCGCTGTTGATAAAATTGCCAATGCGTCCAAATCCCAAGCCCAGCGGCACGAGTGGGGCAACAAAATCCAGCGTGGTAAAAAAAGATTTGCGGTGTTTGCGATTAAACCAAACCATCGCCAGCAACACCCCGAGAAAGCCACCGTGAAACGACATTCCGCCATTTTGCACTGCAAAAATTGAAAGCGGGTCGGCCATAAATACGGGCAGATTGTAAAACAGCGCATAGCCCAATCTGCCGCCCAAAATCACCCCTATCGAACCGTAAAAAATCAAATCCTCAACTTGCTGGCGATTCCAATCACGTTGGCGTTTTGCGCGAATATTTGCCAGCACATATGCCATCGCAAAAGCCAGCAAATACATAATGCCGTACCAATAAATTTGAATAAAACCCAAATCAAGCGCCACGGCATCAATAGTAGGATAAATCATAAATATTTAGGTGTTGAGGTTTTTTTTGAGTGAAAAAACAGAGAAAATTGAGTGTTGAATTTGAGTGTTGATTGAGCGACAATATTCATTAAAAATGGTGCGTCCGAGGTGATTCGAACACCCAACATTCGGCTTCGGAGGCCGATACTCTATCCAATTGAGCTACGGACGCAAATAACGTGGAAATTATTTTAACTCTTTAATCCGAACAAAAAACGAGTTGTATATTAGAGACGAGTTTTAAAATTTTATAGTCTGTGACTTTGCACAAAATTTTATTCCCCTCTCGTCTAGATTCAATAATATTTTTGCTGCGCAGAATGTCAATGTGTTGTGAAATATTAGACTGAGAGGAGCCGACTTGTTTGACAATTTCCAGCACTGCTAATTCTTTGTCGACCAATGAGCATAAAATTTTTAAACGAAGCGGGTGCGCCATCGCCTTGAGAGCTCTTGTGGCTCTCTCAATATCTTTGTCTTTTCTTGATAAAATCAGTGTTTCCATTTAAATTTTACCCAACATACCACGCACGCCATATCTTCTGACTTTGACCAAAAGCATTTTTTGATAATAATTAATCAAACTGCTGCGATTGATGATGACATCAAAAATTTTCCATTGCTGATTTTCATTTTGATGAAATAACAAACTAATCGGCGTGCTAAACATACCGAAGCCTTTTACCCGCATTTGCACCATCATTGCCCCGCCTATCACAGGTCTGGCAGCAACGAATCTAAACGATTTAGTGCCGCCTTGGGTTAATTTTTTCATCAATGTAAATAAAATTTCTTGCTTTAAACGCTTAACAAAAAACGTGTGTTCTGATTGGGTCAAGAAATTTTCGTGAATAATCGCTAACACTTCGTTGGAAATATAATCAAAATCGAACAAAGGGGCGATGGTTTGATTGATTAAATTGGTGGTAATTCCAGGTCGGAAAGGATGTCTGGAGCCCAGTTGATTGAGTTTTGTGATGGTGTTTCGAACCACATATTCGGGGCTTTGGTTGGGATTGTTTTTGGGATTATTTTGAGAATTGTTTGGCACCGCACTTGACGCGGTGGCGTTGTTTGTAGCGTTAATCGTCGCCTGAGCTGACAGCGTAAATACAGCACTCAGCGCACATAAAATTATTGTTATTTGTTGCATTGTTTTCCTCGGGTTGGGTAAGTCAAAACCAGTTAGCACAATCAAACACCAAATCAAATCCGAAAACACTAATGTTTCACGGTATTATATGGGGTTATTTTATGAGCAAATAATTATATTATGATTTTCTATCATTTTTTTAAAAAATCACTGTCTTTACTATTTTTTTACGCCATTGTCAATATTTCATCGCCAGTTTACGCGGACGCTACCGAACAAAACGATCAAATAACTCAAGAATTTTTAGACAATTTAGAAGCATTTGCACGCGTATTCGGCAATATCAAACAAATCTACGTTGATAAAATTGACGCAGACAAACTATTTGAAAACGCCATTAAAGGGATGGTCAGCGGGCTGGATCCGCATTCAAATTATCTCACGCCAAAAGAACAAAAATCCCTACTTGAAGACACCGACGGCAAGTTTGGCGGGCTGGGTATTGTGATTGGAATGAAAGACAAACTGATTCAAATTATCTCACCAATTGACGACACACCTGCTTATCGAGCGGGCTTACAAACGGGGGATTTAATCATCAAAATTGACGATAAAACAGTGCTGGGAATGTCACTGACGGAAGGCGTAAAACTAATGCGTGGCAAGCCAAAGACTGATATTCAACTCACCATTTCACGCAAAAACACCAAACCGTTTGTAGTGAAAATCACCCGTGAAATTATTACCATCATCTCGGTCAAAGGCTACCTGTTGGAAAAGAATATTGGCTACGTGCGTATTTCTAATTTCCAAACGCCGAGCATCCGATTATTAAGAACCACGTTGAAAAGACTAGCCAAAGAAAACAAAGGCGCGCTCAAATCATTGGTGCTAGATTTGCGCAATAATCCTGGTGGCGTGTTGCAAAGCTCCATTGACATCTCCAGTGCCTTTCTAAATCAACAAAAACTGGTGGTTTATACCAAAGGACGGCTGCCCTCTTCCAACCAAGAATACCACTCAAAGCTGGGTGATTTAATCAACGGTGCGCCAATGGTTGTGTTGATTAACGGCGGCTCGGCTTCTGCCTCAGAGATTGTCGCAGGTGCTTTGCAAGATCACAAACGCGCCATTATTATGGGGCAGACTTCGTTTGGTAAAGGCTCGGTGCAAACGATTTTGACGTTGAATAAAGGCTTTGGGCTGAAAGTCACCACCTCGCGCTACTACACCCCGCTGGGTCGCGCCATTCAAGCCAAAGGCATCACGCCTGATATTGTGCTTAAAGACTTCACGCTGGCTGAGCCAGAAACCTCTGTGCTTGATGACCTCAAAGAAAAAGACTT
>CAZRUL010000003.1:41348-42657 GCA_964603245.1 uncultured Piscirickettsiaceae bacterium | reverse complement strand
TCACGCTGGCTGAGCCAGAAACCTCTGTGCTTGATGACCTCAAAGAAAAAGACTTAGACGGACATTTAAAGGTTGAGAGCAAAACTGCAAACAACACTAAAGACAAGACTGAGAGCAAAGTTAAAAGCAAAACTACAAACAAAGCCGACAACAAAACTAACAACAAAGCAGAAAACTCAAACAAAGCCTCTGCCCAACAAATCCTAGCCAAGCAAGACAAAAACAAAACCAAAGCCATCAAAGAAGCCATCGCTAAACTACACAAAGACTACTTTGTGCACGAGGCAACCAATCTACTCAAAGCCTTGATGATTTTAAATCAACCTGCCACTGATGCACCCAAGCAGCCATAAAGCCAATGGGTTAATAATGTTAATCACAAAACACCGCACAACGTCTGCAAAGCCCTGCCATTCGTTACAACCCCTCGTTTAATAATGCGCCTCAAAACGCACTAAAGACACATTAAAGAACGCACTCCAAATACATTCCAACACACTAAAGCACACTAACAACACATTCCAATGGCGGTTATTCTCTCAATTGCAAACCAAAAAGGCGGCGTGGGTAAGACCACTACTGCGGTGAATTTGTGTGCCGCGCTTGAGTCTATGCACAAACGCGTGTTGCTGATTGACATTGACCCACAAGGCAATGCGACTATGGGCTGTGGGATTGACAAATACAACCTTGAGTATTCCATTTGCGAACTGCTGCTGGGCGAATGCACCACACAACAAGCGATTATGCAAACCGAGAGCATTAAGTTTGACATCGTGCCAGCGGATGCGGATTTGATTGCCGCTGAGATCACCCTGCTGCGTCAACAACAATCAGAATACAAGCTCGCCAACCACATCAAGACCATTCAAACCGACTACGATTATATTATCATCGACTGCCCGCCCGCCTTAACAATGCTCACCATCAACGCATTTACCGCCTCAAACGGCATCATCATTCCAATGCAATGCGAATATTATGCGTTGGAAGGGCTCAGCACTTTGATTCAAACCATCGACAAAATCAAAAGCGTCACCAACCCACAACTAGAGATCGCAGGCATCATTCGCACAATGTTTGACACCCGCAACAACTTATCCAACGAAGTCTCGCTGCAACTACTACGCCATTTCTCCCACAAAGTATTTAAAACAATCATTCCTAGAAATGTAAAATTAGCCGAAGCACCGAGCTTTGGACTGCCAGCCATTAACTACGCCAGAGCTTCAAAAGGTGCAATCTCTTATATTTCATTGGCCAGCGAATTACTCCGCAAATACAAACACGCACGCTAATACTCAATACT
>CAZRUL010000003.1:39206-41248 GCA_964603245.1 uncultured Piscirickettsiaceae bacterium | reverse complement strand
CTCATTCACTTTCTGATACCTATAGTATGGCAAAAACATCACGACTCGGGCGCGGACTCGACATCCTACTCGGACAAACCACCACCGAGCCAAACCCAAGCACCACCAACACAAGCGCTGGCTTACAAATGTTGTCCGTAGAATGCTTACAAAGAGGCGAGTTTCAACCCAGAGACAACTTCCATCCAGACGCACTCAACGAACTTGCACAATCGATTGCCTCCCAAGGCATCATCCAGCCGCTAGTGGTGCGTAAAGTCACCGCACGTCGTTATGAGATTATTGCAGGAGAGCGACGCTGGCAAGCCGCCAAGATTGCTGGACTGCTGGAAGTGCCTGTCATCATTCGCAGCATTGACAACCACACCGCGCTTGCCATCGGCATCATTGAAAACATCCAAAGAGAATCCCTCACCCCACTTGAAGAAGCCAATGCCTTGCAACAATTGTCCCGCGACTTCCAAATGACCCATCAACAAATCGCACAAGTGGTTGGCAAATCACGTGCCTCGGTGAGTAATTCAGTGCGTTTGTTGCAACTCAATGAGGCAGTGAAAGTGGAGTTAAACGAAGGCAAACTAGAGATGGGACACGCCAGAGCCCTGCTGTCGTTGGATGCAAAGACACAACTCAGGCTCGCCAAGCGCATCATTCACAAATCCCTCTCAGTGCGTCAAACCGAGGACTTAGTTAAGCAAACCCTCAACCCAGCGCCCAAGACCGCGCCACCCACACCAAGCCCCGCGATTGAAACCTTGCGCGATGCACTCAGTCAAACCCTCTCCACCACTAAAGTAGCCATCAAAGTAGAGATCAAAGACCACAACGCACAAGGCAAAATCATCATTCACTATCGGTCCAAAGACGCATTAGATGCCATCCTTGCCCACATTCATTGAATGCTTTGTGCCACCACTCCCTTGATACTTGCTAATACTTGCTAATACTTGTTTAATACTTGCCCTCAATACTGTTTATAATGGCGTTTTCAACACAGGAGAAAGCAATGAAAAACACTAGAGACATCCTCATCGTATTAGTTTTGGGCATTGGACTGGTCGTAATGTTAAGCACTCAGGCTGGCTTTTGGGATGTGATCAAGTCCGCTAACCCAGTCGGTGCCATTCAAGGCGACGACGACTGACCCCTCAAACACATTAAACCCTCACACACAATAAAGCCAGACACTTGTCTGGCTTTTTGATTGATTACCTTTGATAGAAAAACTTGCTTTAAACAACGATGGGTTAAATAAAGCGCGCTACTCCTATTATTTTGGTGATTTACCTCCCCCATATCTTTTATTATTCTTCTCAATACATTCCTGAGTTTTCTGTATGCGCTCCTCCTCAGTTATCTTCTTCCTACGTTTCTGTTCTTCATACCCTCTCCTACAACGCTCGTCAAGGTAACTATGGATTGGTTCTGCTCCCTTCTTCTTTTCTTCTTTCTTCTTTTCAGTTGAGTCATCATCTCCAGAGTTAATCATAGACACCACCCAAGGGACAACATCAATCCAAGTAGCCTGTGCTGAATTAAAGCCCGACATAATAATGACTGTGGCTACGATGGGTGCTAATATAATGTGTTTCATCCCTTACTCCTTTTGTTGTTCTACTTTTGTTGTTCTGCTTCTCGTTTTGCTGCGTCGTATGCTGCCTGTCTTGCTTCCATCTGTTCCATCACCTTTCTCTGCATTTCATTCCACTGGGCATACGCTCTTGCAACACTTTCGTTGTATGCTGCACGTCTTGCGTGCTCCTCTGTGCGCCAGTCTGCTATGGCTTGCTTTTGACTCTCAGATAGATTCTGCTTACATACTTCGTCTTTATAACGACACATAAAATCTGGTGCAGGCGCAGATCGATATTGTCTAATTGAAAGTGCTGAACTTGACACACTCGCAGCCAACAAACTCGCACCGATGATACTTGCTAATACTATGTGTTTTATGTTTTTCATTACTTACTCCTGTTGGTTAAATAAATGGTTAAATAAATGGTTAAAAGCCGTATTATGACCTAAATCAGCACAACAATTCA
>CAZRUL010000003.1:35213-39106 GCA_964603245.1 uncultured Piscirickettsiaceae bacterium | reverse complement strand
GTGTGTAGCTCTATTTTGCTTAGTGTGTAGCTCTATTTTGCTTAGTGTGTAGCTCTATTTTGCTTAGTGTGTAGCTCCTTTTTGCAAAGCATGTAGTTCCATTGTGCAAAGCATGTAGCTCTATTTTGCAAAGCAAGTAGTTCCTTTTTGATGACTAAAAAACATCCATTGCCAGAATTGAACCATTAGAATAAATGTTGCACATTTCAGCAAAATCTCTATTATAATTTGCTACTTATATATCTGGGCGGACAACCGATGAAAACACTTAACGGCTTAGTATTAGCAGTTGTATTAACCAACTTTATTCCATTGCATTCCAGCACTCAGGCGGTGATTTCAGGCGGCAGTGCTGTTGCGGCGTGGTGGTCGTGGAGTCAAACCCCTGAGGAAGTTGCCGAGGAAGCAAAACAAGACAAACTAGCGCTAGCGGCGCAAGCAAGGCAAGACAAAATTGAGCTAGCGGCAGAAGCAAGACAAGACAAAATAGAGCTAGCGACAGAAAAGAGAGAAGCAGCCGAGGAAGCAAGGCAAGACAAACTAGAGCTAGCGGCAGAAAAGAAAGCAGCACAACAAGAAAAAGATGAGGAAGCAATAGAAGCGGCACAAGAGCAAATAGAGGAGTCACAAGAGAAAATAGAAGTGCTGGCGGACAAATTGGTTGAAGCCAAGCACGACTTAGCCGTCATCGAGGTGGATCGTTATAGAGCGGAGATGATGAACGACAAAAAGAACCTCAAGAAATACACCAAAGAAACCAAGCAAGAGATCAAAGTCATCAACAAACTGGTGAAGAAACTCAACAAAGAAGGCAAAGCACTGGAAGGCATTATTGAGACCTTGCCTACCCCGCCACCAGCATCCGAACAACCTAATTAAACAAACCCCAATCAAACAGACCCCAAGCAGACGGACAAGCCATAATTTTAGTCTCACTCTTATTGAGTCATAAAAATAACCACACGGCTTGCCTAAGCACACTATAATTCCAGACTTTTTTAACAACCACTAATAAGTATGAAAACACTAATAAGCATTGTCATCAGTTTAACGCTGATGTTAAGCACTGCTAGTAGTCAGGCGTGGTTTGGCGGGGACTTATATGATAATTCTTTCTTAAACAAAAGCGACAGAGAGAAGAAAGAGAAGAAAGAGAAGAAAGAGAAGAAAAGAATCAAAGACATCAAAAAGAGAAGAGACGCTAGAATAGAAAAAAACAGACAAGATGCAGTCGTTAAAAAGAATGAAATAGACGCACGCAACGCTAACAGACCAGAGCCACGAGCTGAGCGATCAAACGTCATAGGATCTGATCAATAATGCCATCACAATTCCATCATAATTAAGGGGTCAATATGAAACCACTCATCAGTATTGTCATTAGTGCAGCGTTGATGTTAAGCGCTGCTAGTAGTCAGGCGTGGTTTGGTGGGGATTTATATGATGGTGTTTTCAAAAGCAAAAGCGAGATAAAGGAAGAGAAGGAAGAGAAGGAAAGACTAAAAGTAATCAAAAAGAGAAGAGACGCTAGAATAGAAAAAAACAGACAAGATGCAGTCGTTAAAAAGGCTGAAATAGACGCACGCAACGCCAAAAGACTAGAACCACGAGCAGAGCGATCAAACGTCATAGGATCTGATAAATAATTCAATCACAAACACTTAGGAGTAAATATGAAAACACTTATTAGTATCACAATGGGTTTAATGTTATTCAATGTCACCACCACTAGTCAGGCTTGGTTTGGTGGGGATGTCAAGGATTATGTTTTTAGGGGCAGTGAAACACAGGACAAAAGAATAGAAAAAGAAGAGAGGGAAGAGGAAGAGCGAAAAGCAGCAGAAAGAAGAAAGATGACAGGTGCTGAAAAGAAAGCGGCTGATGATGCCAAGAAGAATAAATAACGACTAACGACTAACCAACAAACAGGGGCAATAATGAAAACACTCATTAGTATGGTAATCGGTTTGATGTTGATGGTAGGGATTCCTATTACAACGAGTCAGGCTGGTATCTTTGGTATTACGGTTGATTGGGGTGGCGCACATAGAGACAGAAGAACCGACGAAGAAAAAGCAGCAGATAAGAAAGAAAAGGCAGAGAAGAAGAAGAAGGAGAAAGCAGAGAAGGAAGCTTACGAAAAGAAATGGGCCACATTAACCTACGAAGAAAGAGTTGCATTGAGAAAAGCTGAAAAGGAAAAATAAGCAAACAAAGAGAGAATAGAAGACAGACAAGAAAGCAGAACAAAGAAAGCAAAGGCATTGATTGATTCAATGCCTTTTTTTGTGGATGATGCTTGAATCTTCTCTAAGAGAGACAAGCCTAACGACTCCTTGAGGCACTCTTGGTGCTTTTAGCATTGCGACTCTTGAGCGAATGATAACGCGACTTGCCTGCATTGCCACCCGCCCCACGTCTTGCATTGTTTTGTTGCTTTGGTTTGTTGGTTCTCGGCGTATGCAACTTGCTCCCAGACACAGGCAATGTGTGATTAGGCATAAAGTCATCTAATACAATCCGCTCAAGGGGGTGTTGCAGCAGTCGCTCAATGTCAAACAACTGCTTCGCCTCATCCGCACACACTAATGAGATTGCCTCACCTTTGCACCCTGCACGCCCTGTGCGCCCGATGCGATGAATATAATCCGATGGCACGTGGGGCAAGTCAAAGTTCACCACGTGGGGCAGTTGATCAATGTCCAACCCTCTGGCAGCAATGTCGGTGGCGACTAATACATTCACCTTGCCCTCTTTAAACTCTTTTAATGCCCGAGTGCGTGCGCCTTGGGTTTTATTGCCGTGAATCGCAGTCGCAGTAATCTTATGTTTGTTAAGGAACTTCGCAATCCGATTCGCCCCGTGCTTGGTGCGGCTAAACACCAACACCTGATACCAACTGCCCTGTTCAATCAAATGCGCCAACAGTGTTTGTTTCTGCGCACTATCCACAGGATGAATCCATTGCTTAACACTCTTCACCGCACTATTGCTGGGCGCAGTCGAGATCTCCACGGGATTGCGTGCTAAGGTTTTAGCAAGGGTGCGAATCTCACTGGAGAAAGTCGCTGAGAACATCAACGTTTGACGCTTGACAGGCATCACCTTTAGAATGCGTTTGATGTCGTGGATGAAGCCCATATCCAACATTCTGTCTGCCTCGTCCATCACCAATATCTCTAATGTCTTAAAAGACAGTGCGTTTTGCGAATGCAGGTCCAACAAACGCCCTGGGGTGGCAACCAAAATATCCACACCACCGCGCAGTTTTTGCATTTGTGGATTAATCTTAACGCCACCGAACACCACACTAGAGCTAAGGCTGAGGTGCTTGCCATAAGTCGCCACGCTCTCACTCACTTGGGCTGCCAGCTCACGGGTTGGGGTCAGGATGAGTGCGCGCACTTGATTGGCTGCTGCGGGCGTGCCACGGGATAATAATTCTAAGATAGGCAGGGTAAAGCCTGCGGTCTTGCCTGTGCCTGTTTGTGCGGCTGCCATCATATCCTTGCCCTCAAGCACCACGGGAATGGCTTTGAGTTGGATCGGGGAAGGAGTAGTGTAGCCACGTGCCTCAATGGCTTTGAGAATGGGCTGGGATAAGCCGAGTTTAGAGAAACTCATAGGGGGTTTGCCTTTAAATTAAAAAGCGGCTATTTTACTGTTCTATAATCTGCACGATGAATAAAACGATGAATAAAACCGCAGACAGTTCCATTCAAACCCCGTGTGTGGGTATTTGTAAATACAATGCGCAGGATTATTGCGTGGGATGCAGGCGTTTCAAGAGTGAGATCAGCGGATGGATGAAGTATTCGGTGGCAATGCGCGACGCGATTATGCAAGACTTAGAGACCAGAGAGATTGAAACCAAACCCTTAAAATGAATGAAT
>CAZRUL010000003.1:25159-35113 GCA_964603245.1 uncultured Piscirickettsiaceae bacterium | reverse complement strand
AGAATACGCAGGGCATTGCCCGTATTGTGGTGAGCAAATTGAGCTGCTGATTGACACTTCACAACTCAGCCACCACTATATTGAAGATTGTCAGGTGTGTTGTCAGCCGATGTGTGTTGCCGTGGAGATAGATTTTAGCCAGCAAATGCAGGTTAGCCTCACCCACGAAAACGAATGAGTTGCTCCTTTGAATCAATCAATCACAACTCAAGCCCTCTTTGCTGCCTCAGCAGGTGTCCAAGTTTTAATACTCAGCGCGTGCAACTCACCACTGTCAATTTGCGCGCGCACTACCGCCAGCACCATCTTTTGACGTGCCAACAAACTCAGCCCCTCAAAGGCAGGTGAGACAACTATCGTGGCACAATTACAGCCATCGCCTTGCATTGTGACCGTGGCATTTTCCAGTCCAGCACTGAGTTTGGTTTGAACTTCATCAAGTGTCATAACATTAACCTCCGAAAATCCCTTTCAGGATAAAAAAGAATAGGATGGACATCAACGCGCCCGCGGGCAACGTGATGATCCACGACATAAAAATGGTGTTGATCACGCGTAGATTCAGCGTTGCCAAACCGCGTGCAATGCCCACACCAAGCACCGCACCGACTAAAACCTGCGTAGTGGAGACGGGAATCCCCGTAGAAGAGGCCAACACCACGGTGGTAGCAGCAGCGAGCTCAGCGGCAAAGCCACGCGATGGGGTCAGTTCGGTAATGCCTTTGCCGATGGTTTTCATCACTTTAAAGCCATAAGTTGCCAGTCCAAACACAATGCCACCACCGCCTACCAACAATATCCACAGCGGCAAACTGCTTTTAGAGTTGATGTCACCGCCCGCCTCCACGATACTATAAACCGCCGCTAACGGACCGATGGCATTCGCAACATCATTTGAGCCGTGCGCGAATGCCATTGCTGAGGCGGTGATAATCATCAGCACCGCAAACAACTTTTCCATATTAGTGTAGGCAAAGTCTTTGTCGTCTTTGGGATCAATCTTAATGCGTTGCATCACCACTTTTGCCACCACAAACGCCAACACTCCAAACCCGCCCGCAATCATCAAACTCAGGGTGGGATCTGCGCTGATGTGTTTCAACGAATCCACGTGCTTGAGTCCTTTCATTAACGTCACTAAAGAAATGATAAAGCCCATAAACAACACGTAATACGGCAAATACTTCTTAGCATTCGCAAAGGGATGTTGGGTGTCAATCACCAGTGTTTGCAGACTTTTAAAGATGATAATCGCCAACGCGCCCGCCAACACAGGAGAGGCAATCCAGCTCATTATAATCTTCACAATCTGATCCCAATCAACCGCTTCCACGCCGATACCCACCGCACCAAAGCCGACAATCGCGCCGACAATCGAATGCGTAGTAGAAACGGGCCAGCCCAGCGAAGAGGCGATTAACAGCCAAGTGCCAGCTGCTAGTAGCGATGCCAGCATTCCATACACCAGCAAATGCGGATCATTCGTAAAAAGTGCGGTATCTAATATGCCTTTACGAATCGTCTCGGTGACTTCTCCGCCTGCCAAAATCGCCCCAGCAAACTCAAACACCACCGCAATAATCACCGCTTGTTTAAAGGTAATCGCACCAGAGCCTACCGAAGTGCCCATCGCATTTGCCACGTCATTTGCACCAATGCCCCACGCCATAAACAGCCCAAAGCCGATGGCGAGCATAATCAAAATCTCGCTATGATTTGTAATAATATCCATCTCAGCCCCTTATTTTGCTAACAAGACTTCTAAACGAGAGCCGACCTTTTGCGCCGAATCCGCCAACTCGCCGAGCCATTCAACCGCGCGATAATAAAATATCACATCCACGGGGGGCAAACTCGCTTCTAAAGGGAATAATTTGGTGCGAATGGTGTGCTGGATTTTGTCCGATTCGCTTTCAAGTTCGTTAATGCGCTGAATAATATGACTGACGACTTTGCGCTCACGCGTGCTAAAGGCGGTTTCCAGCAGGTCGTCTAATTCGTTAATCGCTTTGAGTGCCATCGCCGAGGTTTGCACGCACACTTTTATGAGCTCCACCACGTCTTCAAAAATCTCATTCGGCAGCGTCATTTTGCGGTTAATCATCAAGCCTGACACGTCTTTAGCAATATTTGCGATGGTGTCTTGCATCAGCAATAAATCCAACAAATCGCGGCGATCAAACGGCATCATAAAAGTAGAGGGCAAACTCAGGCGCAAACGCTTTTTTAATATGTCTGCCTCTCTTTCTTTAACGCTGATAACGGCTTGGATTCTGTTGGCTTCTGCCCAGTTTTTGGCGTGAATGGCAACGATAAAGCCGTTGAGTTCTGAAATGCACGAATGTGCGTGAGTCATATGTTGTTGTAATGGGCTGATGGGCGATTTACCGAACAAACCATAAATATTATTTTTAGTCATTTCTGCTCCTGATTTGAGGCTTTTTTGAACGCTTTTTTAGAAATTTATTGGGAAGTTTGTTTGAAAATTTACTTGAATGGCTCATCGTCACAGGTGCGGATTTTGACTAAAAAAAATGCTCTGTCAAGTGTTTTTAGAATTTTTTTTCAGCGCAGAATGTTGCTCAAAATCTTCATCAAATAAAATCCGTTGCCCCTCACATTCTAAATCGTCAAACTGACCACTTTTAACACCCATTATTAACAGCACAACCAACACAATGCCGACAAAAATCATACTGGGAATGAGCCAATAAATCACGTCCATTTGTTTGCTGCGCCCGCTCAAAAATCGCCGACTTTAGCATAATTGAGCAAGCGCGCGGATTTATTGTCTATTTATTTGAGTGCTAACAAATGCAATTTTGCACCAATTTTTAAAGAAATTAGCACGCACAAAGGCATCTGTTATAATTCAAACCGCCGATTTTTTGATGTATTTTCTGATTTGTTTTTTTCTTATTTTGTCTTATTTTTCCTTGTTTTTTTTAAATCCAATCACGCCATTATGAATTTAGATTATCTTGATTTTGAACAGCCCATCGCGGATTTAGAAGCAAAAATCCAAGCCCTAAATAACGCCCAAACAGAACTCGGCATCAGTCAAGAAATGGACGCACTCAAAGCCAAAAGCGACGCGCTCACGCAACAAATATTTGCCAATTTAACCGACTGGCAAATCTCACAAATCGCCCGCCACCCAAAACGCCTCTACACGCTGGATTATATTGACACCATTTTTGACAAATTCATAGAATTACACGGCGACCGAGCGTGTGGCGACGATCGCGCTATTATCGGTGGCGTGGCAGAATTAAACGGCGTGCCGATTATGTTTATCGGACAACAAAAAGGCCGCAGCACGCAGGAAAAAATCAAACACAATTTTGGAATGCCCAAACCCGAAGGCTACCGCAAAGCGTTGCGACTGATGAAAATGGCAGAAAAATTCTCCCTGCCCCTCATCACATTTATTGACACACCGGGCGCATATCCGGGTATCGGCGCGGAGGAGCGCGGTCAAAGTGAGGCAATCGCGCGCAATTTATTTGAAATGTCCACCCTCAAAACCCCGATTATTTCCATCATTATCGGCGAGGGAGGCTCAGGCGGTGCGCTGGCCATCGGCGTGGCTGACAAAATTTTAATGTTTGAATACAGTATTTATTCGGTCATCTCGCCCGAGGGGTGCGCCTCTATTTTGTATAAAGATGCGAGCAAAGCTCATTTAGCAGCAGAATCGCTCAAACTCACCAGCAAACATTTACACGCTGCCAAACTGATTGATGGCATTATTCAAGAACCGCTCGGCGGCGTGCATCGCCATCCTGAAAAAGCACAAATCTTGCTCAAAAATACGCTGATTGAACAATTAAGCGCGCTGAACAAAATACCGCTGGACAAATTATTGCAAGATCGCTGCGAAAAAATATTGAATTTTGGACACTTTAAAACCTAAAAATCCGCCAAAATTGGACTTATTGAGTCAGTCTAGCAAACGGTATTTAAGCGATAAACCGCTTGTTTTAGCGTTGAGTGGCGGGCTTGATTCGGTGGTTTTGTTGCATTATTTAAAACAACATTTGAAGCAACATTTTGCGCACAATTTGCGCGTGATTCACTGCAATCATCACTTGTCAAAAGAGGCAAACAGCTGGCAAGATTTTTGTCAAAGCCTCGCAAAATCGTGGCATCTGCCGTATCAAAATATTGATATAAATCTTAAAAATTCTGCCAATATTGAGGCAAATGCGCGCAAAAAACGCTATCACGCATTCGCTGCTCAACTCCAATCGGGCGAGATTTTATGCACCGCACATCATCAAAATGATCAAGCGGAGACGCTATTATTGCAATTATTTAGAGGCGCGGGAATCGCGGGAATGGCATCAATGCCACTCCAAAAAACACTCGGCAAAGGCGTGCATTATCGTCCGTTGTTGAGGGTCAAAAAAAGCCAAATCCTGCACTACGCCAAACAACACAATCTGCGTTGGATTGAAGACGATAGCAACCAAAACACCCATTTTAGACGCAATTTTATCCGTTTAGAAATCCTGCCAACACTCCGCAAGCAATATCCAAATATCACTCAAACGCTGGAAAAAGGCGCGCGTCACCAATCCGAGGCACTCAAACTCACGCAAGAATTGGCACAGTTGGACGTTGAAAAATATCAGTTGCTGGAGGTTGAAAATCGCCTCAACGCCTCGGGTCTGTTAAAACTCACCCCCCATCGACTCAAAAATGTGTTGCGCTATCATCTCAGCACGCTGGGATTTGAGCGGCCGAGTGCGTGCGTCACGATGCAAATTGTGCAAATGTTAGTCGCCAAAAATGACGCAAATCCTGTGGTGTGCTGGGGGCAATTTGAGGTGCGGCGTTATCAAAATGCGCTGTATTTTATGGACACACACCGCCCGAAAAAACGTGCTCATTGTCCGTTTTATGCACAGTTTAATCAGCTGCCAAATTTCTCAATTCGCCACCGAACACTCGGTCAGCGGGTGCAATTAGTGGGCAAAAAACACAGTCAATCACTCAAAAAAATATTGCAAAACGCACGCATTCCGCCGTGGGAGCGCGCGCAATTACAGATGTATTATGTGGCTGGAAAACTGCGTGCGATGGAGCGCATCGGCACAATGAGCGACGTGAAAACCAGCGTGAAAACCGACGTTAAAAAGCAGACTCAAATTCACGCTCAAAAATAGGGATTTTTAACCCCCAACGTTTGCAAAATTTTAATCTCCAAACGCTCCATTTCCAACGCCTCATCGGTGCGTTCGTGATCATAACCCAGCAAATGCAAAACGCCGTGCAACACCAAATGTGTCAAATGATTTTCAAATGATTTGCCCTGCTCCATTGCCTGCTGCACCACGATTTCCGTGCAAATCACCACGTCTCCCAATGTCTTAAATTCTCCCATTTCTAACGCAAACTCAGCGGGAAAATCGCTCGCAAACGAAAGCACATTGGTGGGTTTATTTTGCTGGCGATAGTGCGCATTTAACTGCTGAATTTCGTCTTTATCAACCATCCGAATCACCACTTCAAACGCGTCTTTGTGCAGATATTCCAACATTTTTTGCGCACTCAATGTCAGCGATTGCACATTAATATTTTGATCAATATTGGAGTTATTGAATGGATTTTGAATAACAATCATCGGCGGATTTTAATTGATAAAATGCTAATTTTAGATCCAAATTCCCCTGTCTGTGTTGCCTATTATTGAAGTCGCCATTGCTGTGCCGTTGCCGCAAACGTTTGATTATTTATGCACCGATCCCGTCAAAATCGGCGCGCGCGTGAGTGTGTCATTTGGGCGCAAAAACAAAGTGGGGCTTGTGTTGGCGCACAAACAAGAAAGCCCTTTTGCCAATCTCAAAACCGTCATAGAAATATTAGACGAGACGCCGATTTTAAGTCAGCCAATTTTGGATTTTTTGTTTTGGGCAGCCAAATATTACCATCATCCAATCGGCGAGGTGATTGCCAGCGCTTTGCCCAAAAAATTACGCCTCGGCAAGCCCGCACAAATTAAAAAAACTCCCGCCATTTGCACCCAAACCCCCTCCACAATTACCGTGAGCGAAGCGCAAAATGCAGCCATTCAGCGCGTATTAACCCAACAAAACAGCTACCACGGATTTTTGCTCCACGGCGTGACGGGCAGCGGCAAAACAGAAGTGTATTTGCAACTCACTCAAACTCTGCTCAATCAGGGCAAACAAATATTAGTGCTGGTGCCAGAAATCGGACTCACGCCACAAATGATTGCGCGCTTTGAGGCAAGGCTGAACACGCGAATTGTTGCCATTCACTCGCAACTCAACGACACCCAAAAACTAGACGCGTATTTGTTGGCGAGCACAAATCAAGCGGGGGTGGTGCTCGGCACGCGCTCGGCGATTTTTACCCCGATGCCAAATCTGGGGCTGATTGTGGTGGACGAGGAACACGATGGCTCGTTTAAACAGCAGTCTAATTTTCGTTATTGCGCCCGAGATTTGAGTTTTATCCGCGCCAAACAAGCCAACATTCCGCTGATATTGGGCAGTGCTACGCCCTCTTTGGAATCGTTAAAACAAGTGATGGATCGCAAAATGACACGTCTGGTTTTGGACAAACGTGTCGGTGGAGCGCGGCTGCCAAAAATCAGTTTGGTGGATATGCGCACTCAATTTGAGGGTGCGCTTTCGGGCGAGTTGATTGAAAAAATGCAGCACTATTTGACCCAAAAAAAACAAATTATGTTGTTCATCAATCGGCGCGGTTATGCACCGATTTATTTGTGTCAGGCTTGTAATTGGCGCGCTACGTGTGATCATTGCGATGCCAGTTTGATTTATCATCGCCACATCAATCGGCTCAAATGTCATCATTGTATGATGGAGCAAATCCCGAAACACACCTGCCCTGATTGTGGTCATCAAAAATTGGAAATTCTCGGCTACGGCACCGAGCGCATTGAAGAAACGCTTGCCTCGCATTTTACGGGAACGCCGATTATTCGGATTGATCGCGACACCACTCGGCGCAAAAAATCATTTGCCGCACATTTGGCACAAATTAATTCGGGCGAACCGTGCATTATCGTCGGCACGCAAATGCTCGCCAAAGGACACGATTTTTCCAATCTTGCGATGGTGGGAATTTTGGACACCGATATGGGTTTGCTGTCGCTGGATTTTCGCGCAACCGAGCATTTGGCACAATTATTAATTCAGGTTTCAGGGCGCGCAGGCAGAAGTCGCGATGCGGGCGAGGTGGTGATTCAAACGCGTTATCCCGATCATCCGATTTTTAATTATGTGTTGAAAGCACGCTACACGCAATTTGCCAGCGCACTTTTAACCCAGCGCAAACAAGCCTCAATGCCGCCATTTTCACATCAGGCATTATTATGTGCGAACGCCAAAAATAAGGAAAATGCCGAACAATTTTTACACGAGGCTGCCGCTTTGCTCAATAATATTGCCTTGGATTCGGTGGAAATCTGGGGGCCAGTAGCGGCGAATATTGAGAAAAAATCCGATTATTATTATTTTAATTTATATCTTCAATCAACTAATCGCAGCAAACTTCATCAACTTTTAGCCACATTTAGACAACACCTGAGCAGCCTCAAACTCAAAAACAAAGTGCGCTGGTATTTGGATATTGATCCGTTGGAATAATTCATAATGGCTGCGCGCCGTCCACATTAATTTGCAGCCAATATTCCAGCAACGCCAAATGCCACAGCCTTGAGCCATTCAGTGCGGTCATATAATTTTCAGGCTGGTTGAGAACTTTTTGAACAAATGCCTGATTAAACACATCGCGATTTTTGCACGCGCTGGAAAGTAGAATATCGCGCATAAATGCCAGAAAATCTCCCTGCACATATTTCAGCGCAGGCATTGGAAAATACCCTTTTTTGCGATCAATCACACTGTCGGGCAGCAACCCTCTGGCGATTTGTTTGAGGGGGTGTTTGCCAAACTCACGCATTTTCAAACTCGGCGGCATACTCAGCGCGTGGGTCACCAGCTCGGTGTCCATAAATGGCACGCGCGCCTCCAAACCCCACGCCATCGTCATATTATCCACTCGCTTGACGGGATCATCGACAATCAGTCGCGTAATATCGGTGCGAAAAACCTTGTCCATAAATTCTCCCGCACCCGTTTTGACAAATTCTTTATTCAACCAATCTTGGGTGTGATCGCCCGAATGATAGCGCGCATTCACCGTTTGCAAATATTCTGCGTAAGGTCTATCCACATAATGTTTGGCAAATCGCTCAACCTCCGTCCCGCTTTCCGCCAGCATTTTCGCATACCAAAAATATCCCGCAAACGCCTCGTCCGCACCCTGCCCCGACAGCACCACTTTGATGTGCTTTGAAACTTGCTCGGACAACAAATAAAACGCCACCGCATCCTGCCCCACCATCGGCTCCGCCATATTCGCCACCGCCTCATTCAAACGCGCCAACACTTGCGTATTTGGCACAATGTATTTTTCGTGCGTGGTGTGAAATTTGCGCACAATTTGATCAGAATATTCAAACTCCGATCCCACCTCCGAGCCAATATCTTCAAAGCCGATGGAAAACGTGCGAATGTCAGTGTGTCCCGCCGCACTGAGCAATCCCACGAGCAACGACGAATCCAGCCCGCCAGACAATAAAACCCCAATCGGCACGTCCGAGGCGTGCATTCTTTTCACCACCGCTTGGGTTAATAATTCGTGACTGCGTTCAATAAATTGCGCGTCCGTAAACGCCTGCGCAGGACGCATTGCGCTGGGATTCCAATAGGTTTTTTCAATCATTTTTCCATCGGCAGAAATCGTCAGCGTGGTGGCAGGTTTGATTTTTTGAATGCCTTTTAAAATGGTATTTGGCGCTGGCACTACGCCGTGCAGTGAGAGTTGTTGCTGAAGTGCGATCGGATTAATTTGGACATTAATTCCGCCGAGTGCGAGCAAAGCCTGAGTATTTGAGGCAAAACTAAACGCCCGATCGCTGACATTAAAATACAACGGTTTGATGCCCATCCGATCGCGCGCCACAAACAGCTGATTTTTGGATTTGTCCCAAATGCAAAAGGCAAACATTCCGTCCAAATGACGCACACATTCATCGCCCCAAAAGTGATACGCTTTGAGAATTACCTCGGTATCAGAATGCGAAAAAAAACGATAACCGCGCTGAATGAGCGTTCGGCGCAATGTTTGATAATTGTAAATCGTGCCATTAAAAACCAGCACCAAATCCAGCGACGTGTCCACCATCGGCTGCGCGCCAAAATTGGACAAATCAATAATGCTCAAACGCCGATGCCCAAAGCCGATTTGCTGATGTGTCCATTGCCCAAAATCATCGGGCCCGCGGCGTGCAATTTTGCGCATCATCGCACTCAAATGGGTGGATTTCACCGCCTTTTTATCAAATCTCAACTGACCACAAATACCGCACATAATATAAAATAGATTGTATAAATACTACTATTTTAGTATAATTATTATATGACTTTTGAATATGATGCACAAAAAAGCAAAATCAATCAAACCAAACACGGGCTAGATTTTGAGCAAGCAAAAGCACTGTGGGACGATGCCTATCTTATAGAATTAGCCACAAAACAAACGCTAGATGAAAATAGATTTTTATTATTAGGAAAAATTAAACACGCACATTACACCGCCATTATTACTTATAGGGGCGACAATATTCGGATTATTTCAGTCCGTTCATCCAGAAAAAATGAGGTAGATTTTTATGAAAACAACCGAGCTTGATCAAAAATTTAACGACAATCAGGAAGATATATTAACGCATTTTGATTTATCCAACTTGCGTCTTGTCAATGAAAAACCCAAACGCATCAACATTGACTTTCCTACGTGGATGGTGCAAAGTTTGGACAAAGAAGCCAGACACATTGGCATTAGTCGTCAAGCCGTGATTAAAATGTGGGTGGCTGATAAATTAGAAAATCG
>CAZRUL010000003.1:16235-25059 GCA_964603245.1 uncultured Piscirickettsiaceae bacterium | reverse complement strand
GAAAATCGGTTGAAAAATTGATTGGAAAATAGACCAAAAAATAGACCCAATGCCCGCACGCGTTACATCTCATCAACCCTTAAAAACAATGGCTCAAACACTCTACGATAAACTCGTTGCCGCCCATTTGGTGCGTGGCGATGACAAAAATGCGCTGATTTATATTGATCGGCACCTCATTCACGAAGTCACCTCGCCTCAGGCATTTGAAGGGCTGAAAATGGCGGGCAGAAAACCGTGGCGCATTGCTGCTAATTTAGCCGTGCCTGATCACAATGTGCCAACCACCGAACGCGCCGATGGTGTGAGTGGCATTAGCGATCCGATTTCAAAATTGCAAATTGAAACATTGGACAAAAACTGCAAAACCTTTGGCATCAATGAAATTCAAATGAACGACATTCGCCAAGGCATTGTTCACGTCATCGGTCCCGAACAAGGCGCGACTTTGCCAGGAATGAGTATTGTTTGTGGCGATTCTCACACCTCCACCCACGGCGCGCTCGGTGCTTTGGCGTTTGGGATTGGCACTTCTGAAGTTGAGCACGTTTTGGCAACGGGCTGTTTGTGGCAAACCAAATCCAAAAATTTGAACATTGAGGTTTACGGCAAAATCGATGAAGATGTGAGTGCGAAAGACATTGCGTTGTATATTATCGGCAAAATCGGCACCGCTGGTGGCACGGGTTATGCGATTGAATTTAGCGGCAACATCATTGAAGAATTATCCATTGAAGGCAGAATGACACTGTGCAATATGGCAATTGAGGCAGGTGCGCGGGTCGGCATTGTGGCAGTGGATGACAAAACCATTGAATACGTCAAAGGTCGCCCACTGGCTCCGACAGGTAAAAAATGCAACAAAGCCGTGAAATATTGGCAAACGCTGCGCTCTGACGATGACGCACAATTTGACAAAACCCTGAGTTTTCGAGCAGATATGATTCATCGTCAAGTCACTTGGGGCACCTCGCCCGAGATGACCATTGGGCTGGGCAGTAACGTGCCAGATCCCGAAAACGAACCCGATCCTGTGAAAGCGCAAAGCATTCGCACTGCCCTTAACTATATTCACTTGCGCGCCAATGTGATGATAACCACGGTTTTGATTAACAAAGTATTTATCGGCTCGTGCACCAATTCGCGGATTGAAGATTTGCGCGTCGCCGCCGCAGTCTTAAAAGGCAAACACATCGCCCCAAATATCAAACTCGCCCTCGTCGTGCCAGGCTCGGGACTGATTAAAAAACAAGCCGAAGCGGAAGGATTGGACACCATTTTTATCAGCGCGGGATTTGAATGGCGGGAGGCAGGCTGCTCTATGTGTCTGGCGATGAATGCTGACAAACTTGAGGCTGGCGAGCGATGCGCCTCTACTTCTAATCGCAATTTTGAAGGACGACAGGGACAGGGCTCATTTACCCATTTAGTCAGCCCATACACGGCGGCGAAAAGCGCGATTTGCGGGCGTTTTTGTTAAGTTTAATGGGTTTTCAAAAGGATAAAAAATGTCATTTCTCACAATGGAGCCCAGCAATCAAACCTTTAAAGCCTTGATGAGCAACGGCGTCAAATATAACGTGCCGCGTTTTCAAAGGGATTATTCTTGGGGTTTGGCACAATGGGAGGATTTGTGGGAAGACATTGAAAGTTTGGACGAAGAAGAGCACTATATGGGCTACATTGTGCTTCAACGTGATGAAAAAGATAAAAATACGTTTTCAATTATTGACGGGCAACAGCGCCTGATTACTCTGTCTTTGTTGGTTTTGGCTGCTATGCATAAAATTCAAAAGTTGGTGAATGACAATCAGGATGCGCAAAACAACACACTAAGACTCAAAGGCTTTAGAAGTGACTTTATCGGATCTTTAAGCAGAACAACGCTGACCCCCTACAATAAACTCACTTTAAATCGCAACAACAACGAAAAATTTCGCTTCATTTCCAAAAACTTAAATCCTTTAATTAAAAGAAATATCACCAAAACAAACCGATCAATGTCTGATTGTTTTGAGTTTTTCTGCAAAAAAATCACGCAAAACTCTGGCATTGATCTGGTTAATTTTATTGAAGAAATAACCGATAGTATGTTGTTTACCAAAATTATCGTGGATGATAATTTAAACGCTTACAAAGTTTTTGAAACCCTAAATGCCAGAGGCGTGCAACTCTCTACGCCTGATTTATTGAAAAATTATTTATTTTCTCAAGTCGCCGACAATGACATCATTGACGACACCGAACTTGATGATATGGACATAGAATGGGGCAATATTATCTCTGAACTCGGCGAGCGAAATTTCACCGATTTTGTGCGCTATTATCATAATGCGCACTATCCATTAGTGACTAAGAAAAAATTATTTGCAAATATTAGAACTCAAATTCAACAAACGCAAGCAGCGCAAAATTATTTAACCAATCTCTCAAAATACGCGCCCATTTACGCGGCTCTTAACAATCCAGCAGATGAGTTTTGGCATCAGCCAGATTATGCGGAAATCAAACGGTATTTAAACGCCTTTAAATTATTTAATATTAAACAGCCCTTTGTTTTGTTATTAACCGCTTATGATAAATTTAGCGCGGTTGAATTTATAAAATTAGCCAAATATCTGTATATATTTTCAATTCGCTACAATGTCATCGCACATCATTCTCCCAACGAATTAGAGAAAATGTATAACGCATTGGCGATAAAAATTTCAACTGGCGAACTAACCCGCGCCAGTCATATTAAAAACCAAGCGGCGTTTAAACATTTATATCCTAACGATAAAGCTTTTGTCGCCATTTTCAAATACCACACTATGCCCAGCCGACAAAGCAGCAAAAAGATTCGTTTTCTGCTCGCCCAAATTGAAAATAACTTAGCACACACAAATTTAAATACGAGCGATTTGACACTGGAACACATCACACCTTACAACATCACTGCAGAATGGGTGGATTATTACGATGGAAATTATCAGCAAGACACTGACAAACTCGGCAATATGGTGTTATTAACACCGCAAGAAAATAGCGATTGTGGCACTCAATTGTTTGACAAAAAACGCGCTATTTATCAAAATTCTCACTGTAAACTCGCTCAAAAAATTGCTGAATATGAACAATGGGACAGCGCCACATTAGAGTGCCATCAAAATTGGCTAGCAGCACAAGCAGTTAATACTTGGACAATACATTATGAATAAATTTACCTCTCTCACCTCAATCGCTGTGCCTCTAAATAGGGCAAATATTGACACCGATGCCATCATTCCCAAACAATTTTTAAAATCCATCAAACGCTCGGGTTTTGGGGTGAATTTGTTTGACGAATGGCGTTATTTGGATGCTGGAAAAGTGGGAATGGACAACTCAAAACGCCCCATCAATCCAGATTTTGTGCTCAATAATCCCGTCTATCGGGGCGCGAAAATCTTGCTAGCGCGGGAGAATTTTGGCTGCGGCTCTTCTCGTGAACACGCACCGTGGGCATTGGAGGATTACGGATTTCGGGTGATTATTGCGCCGAGTTTTGCCGATATTTTTTATAATAATTGTTTCAAAAATGGGCTTTTGCCGATTGTTCAAAACCCTCAAATTATGGACACATTATTTGCAATTAAGAGCGCAATGCAAATTGATTTATCCGCCCAAACGATTGTGGCAAATGGCAAAATTTACCCCTTTGAAATTGATGCTGAGCGCAAACGTCGCTTGCTCGGTGGGCTGGATGATATCGCGCTGACTTTGCAATTCACGGACGAAATCAAAGCGTTTGAAGTGGGTTATTTTAAAAAATATTCTTGGTTATGATCGGACAACTCAGCGGCAAAATACTCGCCACAAACCCACCAGAAATTTTATTAGAAGTCGGCAATATCGGCTACGAAATTCTCTGCCCGATGTCCACGTTCTACACTTTGGACGCATCGCGCACGCTCTTATTGCACACCCATTTGAGCATCAAAGAAGACGCACACACGTTGTATGGATTTATCAGCAAAGACGAAAAAACGCTGTTTCGGGAGCTGATCAGAGTCAATGGCGTCGGCCCAAAAGTCGCGCTCGCCGTGCTCTCACACCTCAATCCGCTGTCGCTGATGAATTGCGTGATTCAAGAAGATGCAATTTTGCTGGCAAAAACCCCTGGCATCGGCAAAAAAACCGCGCAAAAAATCATTGTAGAACTCAAAGACAGGTTTGAAAAAATGATTTTGATCGACACCAAACACCAAAAAATTATCCCCAGCAGCAGCCAAAATCCAAACTACAAACAAGCTGAGGGCGCATTACGCACACTCGGATTTAAAGTTAAAGAAGTGGAAAAAATGCTCGGTGCCATTGCTGATGACTCGCTCTCCACCGAAGAATTAATCCGCCAAGCCTTGAAAAATAAATAATCCAATGTTGTTGAGAAAATCCAATATTGCAAAAATTTAACCCAATATTTACGCTAAATAATGACCAAAATATCCATTCAATCGGCTGATTTTGAGCTCTGCACTGAGTTGGATTTAATCCGCAAAAGACAGCACAATATCGGCGCAATCGTGAATTTTGTCGGCTTAGTGCGTGATTTAGAAAATGGCAAAAAGCTGCAATCACTCTATTTAGAACATTATCCTATGATGAGTGAAAACGTGTTGCACGCCATCGCAAAACAAGCCGAAAATCGCTGGCAAATCAACGACATTACGCTCATTCATCGCATCGGGCATTTGAGCGTCTCGGCACAAATTGTGCTGGTGATTGCTACCTCAAAACATCGCAAAGACGCATTTGAAGCGTGTCAATTTATGATGGATTTTTTAAAAACTGATGCGCCATTTTGGAAAAAAGAATGCACAAAAACGCACAATAAATGGGTGGAAGCAAAATCCAGTGATTTACAACAACACAACAAATGGCTGCACGATAAACAAAAATAAACGCAAATAAAAGCAATTAAGCGCAAAAAAACTCAAAATGCGCGCAAACTCAAAATATACTCAAACCAATCTCAAACTCAAACTCAAAATACATTCAAACAAAGTTCAAACTGAAATCAAACGACGTTCAAATTAATTGCATTTCACTCAATAGATGTTTGACTCAGCACCGCCTCCATTTTCGCCAAATCCTGCGGTGTATTTACATTCAAAAACAGCTGCGGATAATCCGAAAAATCCACCGAATGCGCGCCATTTTCTGCCAACCACGCGCCTAATTTGCGCCCGCCTCTGTGCAAAAATTGAGCTAAATTATGCGCCAAATGCGTTTGAATCAGCGCAAAAGTCGGCTGAATATTCGCCCCATCACTTGCCACACAAATCGCGCAATTGTGTCTGCTCATAAAAAATGCAAATCGCGCCAACAACACACGATTGAGCCTCGGAGCATCGCAGGGAACGACCAACAAATAAGGCGTTTGCGCCACACTCAGCGCCTTAGAAATCCCCGCCAAAGGCCCCTGAAAATCCGCCAATTCGTCAGAAATCACCGTGCCAAATTGTTGATATTGTGCAATATTACGATTGGCACTGATCAGCACCTGCCCCACTTGAAACGCAATCGCCTCAGCCACATAACCAATCAACGGCTTGTTGCGCAACACAATCAACCCTTTGTCAACCCCACCCATTCGGCGCGCCCGACCACCCGCCAAAATCACGGCAGTGAGATTATTTTTATGTATTTTTTCCACCATAAAACACCCTTTCAGGCAAGTATTAACAAAAATTAAAAATTGTATAATACTACTGATTTAATCCTCTAATTGGCGCAAAATCCCCCTCCATTTATGCATCATCCAGCACACTCCAATTCGCACGCAAACACGCACTCGCAAAAATTGATTGACACCGATGAGGCACTCAATATTTTATTGTCCGCTGCCAAAATTACCACTCACGCCACGCACGTTGGTCTGGATTTAGCACTGTCTCGGGTGTTGTCCGAGGATATTTATGCCACAATGAACGTGCCGAGTTTTGACAATAGCGCGATGGATGGCTACGCAATTGCACTCAAACCCGAGCAAATCAAGCAAACAGGCGGTTTGCGGTTTGCGGTTTGCGGCCGAATTCCCGCTGGCACGATTGGCAAGCCTTTACGTTTAGGGGCGGCGGCGCAAATATTCACTGGTGCGCCAATTCCGTTGGGAGCAAATACCGTGATTATGCAAGAAGACTGCGAATTGTCAGAAGATGGCAACCATATTGAGATTTATCGCCCCATTTCTTTGAATGAAAATATTCGCCCAACGGGCAATGACATCGCCAAAAATTCGGTGGTGCTACGCGCTGGAAAATTGCTCAAACCGCAAGACATTGCCCTCATCGCCTCGCTCGGAATTGACAAAATATCGGTGTTTAACAAACTCAAAGTCGGGGTGTTTTTCACGGGAAATGAGCTGGTTGCCCCTGGAAAATCCTTAAATTCAGGGCAAATTTTCAACACCAATCGCTATAGTTTAGTCGCTATGCTGACGCAATTAAATTGCGAAATTGTCAATTTAGGCACCGTTCAAGACACGTTTGATGCCACCTGTGGCGCGCTTGAGACGCTAAAAACTCAGTGCGATTTGATGATTACCACCGGTGGCGTGTCCGTGGGAGAGGAGGATCACGTTAAAGCCAGCGTGGAAAAATTGGGCAAATTATCACTGTGGCGCATCAAAATGAAACCCGGCAAACCGTTGGCATTTGGCGCGATTTCAAACGCTGCTTTTATCGGACTGCCTGGCAATCCCGTCTCCGCTATGGTTGTGTTTTGGTTATTTGCTCGCCCTTTTATTCAAAAAATGCAGGGCATCAGCAAGTATCAAAATCCGAGTTTTTTGGTGCAAGCAAATTTTGATTGGACAAAACCCAAAAATCGGCGCGAATTTGTCCGCGTCCAACTTGACAATTCCACCCTTCCCGCGGGCGCAAAATTATATCCAAAACAAGGCTCGGACGTAATCAGCTCGCTGGTGTGGGCAGATGGTTTGCTGGAAATACCCGAAAATATCACGTTTTCTCAAGGCAAAATTCTCAACTTTTTTCCGCTAAATCTATGAAGCAACTCACCCATCTCAACCAAAACGGAGAGGCGCAAATGGTGGATGTGTCCGCCAAATCAACGACGACGCGTATCGCACGTGCTGGTGCTGTGATAAATATGCAACAATCAACGCTTGAGTTGGTTTTATCGGGTCATCACAAAAAAGGCGACGTGCTAGCCGTGGCGCGCATCGCTGGGATTCAAGCTGCCAAAAAATGCTGGGAACTCATTCCTTTGTGTCATCCGCTGCTGTTGTCGCAAATCACGGTAGAATTCACCCCAAATACGCAAAACGCCACGATTGAGATTATTGCCAGCGCCAAATTATCAGGTAAAACGGGTGTAGAAATGGAGGCACTGACGGCTGTCAGCGTGGCTGCATTGACCATTTACGATATGTGCAAAGCGGTGGATCGCGGGATGATTATTGATCAAATTCGCGTGCTTGAAAAATCAGGCGGACAATCGGGACATTGGAAAATTTAGTCAAAAAATTGCCATCAGAAAATTAATTTAAACATTCAAAAAAAATGCAAACTCTAATAGATCCTTTCCAGCGCACTATTAATTACCTCAGAGTCTCGGTGACGGAGCATTGTAATTATCGCTGTTTTTACTGTCGGGACGACCTTCACACCTCAAATTGCAAGCGCGAAGATATTTTGTCGTATGAAGAAATCGGGCGAATTGTGGCGATTTTTGCCAATCTCGGCGTGCGTAAAGTTCGGCTCACAGGGGGCGAGCCATTGCTGCGCAAAAATCTGGAAAAGTTGGTGGCTTTGTTGCACAAAATCCCAAATATTAACGACATTCCGCTTTCAACTAACGCCCATCTGTTGCCCACAAAAGCACGCGCACTCAAATTAGCGGGATTGTCTCGAGTCAATATTTCTCTTGATTCACTGATTCCAGAGCGATTTGACGACATCACGCGGGGCGGGGATTTGGCGCAAGTCATTCGCGGAATTGAGGCGGCAATCCAACAAAAAATACAACCGATTAAACTCAATATGGTGGTGATGCGCGGGATAAATGACGATGAAATTGAGGCAATGATTGACTTTGCCATTGCCAAAAAAATCCATCTGCGCTTTATTGAAACGATGCCGATTGGCAGTGCTGGAATTGAAATTTTAAGCCAGCATTATCCTGAAAAGAAAATTTTACAAAGAATCAACGCACATCTTTCAAATAAAATTACCCCGCTAACATTAACCAAAACTGGCGGTCCTGCGAAAAATTTTGCCATCGATGGCACACAATCCACGGTGGGAATTATCAGCGCGGTGTCCAATAGTTTTTGTCAAACTTGCAACCGAGTGCGCCTCAGTGCAAAAGGGGATTTGATTTTGTGTTTGGGGCAAGAAAATAAACTTTCACTCAAAGATGCGCTACGCGCTGGCAAAACGGACGAGCAAATTCAACATTTGATTGTGCAAGCCATCGGCAAAAAACCTGAGAAACACGAATTTAGCACCTCAATTGAGAATGTCAGCACGCGTCAAATGGTGGAGATTGGCGGATGAATGTTTTGTATTTTGCCTCGTTGAGAGAGGCGATTGGACGCTCGAATGAGAAAATTGAGTGCGCGCCAGATTTGAGCGTGGGGCAACTCAAAACTAGGCTGATGGAAAAATATGGTGCGCATCATTTTGCCTCCAATATTTTGTGCGCGGTCAATCACGAATTAGCCGAAAACGCCACGATGCTGAATGAAAATGACGAAGTGGCTTTTTATCCGCCCGTCACTGGCGGCTAATTAATTGAGATTTAATTGGGGTTTGATGGAGTTTGAATTCTAGTTTTA
>CAZRUL010000003.1:5746-16135 GCA_964603245.1 uncultured Piscirickettsiaceae bacterium | reverse complement strand
AATTCTAGTTTTATTGAATTTTAATATTCATCACGCTGGGATCTTTAAAATCAAAACCTTTAATATTCGCATGAGCGCTGAGCATTTGAATATATTGACTGATGCCTGAGGTAGTGGATTGATTGTGCAAATATTCTTTAATATGCGCCTGAACCAATTCAAATGGCAAAACCTGATCCACTTCTTTATCCAAAAATTTGGCTTTATTATTTTCATAATATCGCTGACAAGACTCAGTATCGGCGTTCGGAATCTTTAAATTACGCTCTAATAATTGATTGATTTGCGTCTCTTCATCAACGCAACCCGCCTCAATCCCCGCAGCTTGTAATAATAATTGATGCACCACTAGCGCCTGAGCTGCCTTAAAAATCACTTCTTCAACCGTATCAGAATTGGTTTGATATTGCATTTCTTGAAACACATCATCATCACTAATCTCAAATTTATTCACTTTAATCGGCATCTTCTGCTACCACCTTTTTCTAACGATTTGATAATTTGATCGGGTCAAATATTGCACTGGCACACTCCAAATATGCACCAGCCGAGTAAAAGGAAAAATCACAAAAATACTCATTCCCAACACCACATGCACTTTAAATACCCACGCCTGAGATGCAATAAAACTCACCGCCTCGGGTCTAAACGTGACAATGTATTGCGCCCAATTTGCCAAAGCCACCATTGACGATCCGTCCAAATGTTGCGCCGAATATGGCACGGTCAAAAGCCCCAACAACAACTGCACCAACAGCACAACCAACACCAAAATATCGCTGGGTTTGCTGGTTTTGAAAATGCGTTTGTCAAACAATCTCCGCGCCAGCAAAATAACCAAACCCACCAAACAC
Organism: uncultured Piscirickettsiaceae bacterium; assembly: GCA_964603245.1. Classification (GTDB taxonomy): domain Bacteria; phylum Pseudomonadota; class Gammaproteobacteria; order PS1; family Pseudothioglobaceae; genus CAZRUL01. The sequence continues at coordinate 15,281 of CAZRUL010000003.1, read as the reverse complement.
ATCACGCCAAAAATACTGCCAGCAATCATCGCCATCAGTTGTTTTGTGCCCGCGCTCATCAACGAATGATAAACCCATTCGGGGGTTAGCAAGCCAATAAAATGACCAAAAAACAACAAAATAATGCCGACGTGAAATAAATTACTGCCCCAAATCATCCCGCGTTTGCGCAACAATTGTGAGGAGTCCGATTTCCAAGAATATTGATTTTGATCGTAGCGCAACGCACTGCCGAGCACAAAAACCATCATCGCCAAATACGGATAATAGCCAAATAAAAACGTGTCCAAAAAACTCACTTCCATCTCAATGCTCCTTTAATGAAGACGGCGTATCGCAGGTATTACAATCTGCTGATTCGCCATCAAACGCTGCTTGCTCTTCCCATAACTCATCTAATTCGTCGTGGGTTTGCGGATCTTTGGGTGCATTAGCCACCGCCTCTGCTACTTTAAAATGATTGGCTTTTTGGTTTGACAAATGCGCCAACGCCTCAAAAATCACCGCATAATTTGACTTGTCTTTTTTCAAACTTGCACCGACAAATGCCAGCACATCAATCACATCGCCGAGTGAAGTTTTTGCCTCAGTGGCTGAGCACAGCGACAAATATTCCAAAAAAATCGGCAAATAATCGGGCAGTTCTTTCTCGTCAATATACATTTTTTTCTCGGCATAAATCCCGATCAAATCCACCATCGCCTGCCCACGATCACGCGATTCGCCGTGAATATGCTCAAAAATATGCAGGCAATGATTTCTCGAGCGATCAAACGTGCCGACGTAAGTTTCTTGCAATGCTAATAATTCTTGACTTTGATAATGCGCAATAAAATCCAACACTTTGCCCAGTGGTTTTGTCGCCAGCATCAATTCTTGTTTGAGCACATCCGCCAGCTCATCAATATGTTGATGCACCTCTGCGCTGGGATAACTGAGCAAAATCGATAAAACTTTGAGCGTGCGCATTACACTCCATCCATAGTATTACCGTGGGTTTTTTTGCCAAACAGGGTCGCAGTCGTCGCCCCGCCACCCGAACAACCATTGCCAAACGTAAAGCCACAAGCCGATCTTTGCTCAAACGCGATTTCATTCTCAAACGCACCCTCGCCCGCATATTCGCGGTGATTGGTTGGAATCACAAACCGATCTTCATAATTCGCCAACGCCATTAGCCGATACATATCCTCCACCATTTGCTGTGTCAAACCCACCGCGGTTAGCACTTCGGTCAAAATCTCATTATCAACCCGCTTAGCGCGCATAAAATTACGCATCGCAATCATTCGTTTGAGCGCCAAAGTGACGGGCGCATCATTGCCAGCGGTGAGTAAATTAGACAAATACCGAATCGGAATGCGCAAATCCTCCACATTCGGAATCACCCCCCGAGTCTCAATCACTTCCTTTTCAATCGCATTTTGAATCGGCGAAAGTGGCGGCACATACCAAACCATCGGCAATGTGCGGTATTCGGGATGCAGTGGAAACGCTACTTTCCAATCAATCGCCATTTTATACACGGGTGAATTTTGCGCTGCTTCAATCCAACTCGCTGGCACGCCGTCTTTTTTGGCTTGCGCCTGAATTTTCGGATCGTGCGGGTTTAAAAACATTTTTAATTGCCCTTCGTATAAATCTTTTTCGTCTTCAATACTTGCCATTTCCTCAATCATATCTGCATCGTAGAGAATTACGCCGAGCGAGCGAATCCGTCCCACGCACGTTTCAGAGCACACGGTCGGTTCGCCAGATTCAATCCGCGGATAACAAAACGTGCATTTCTCAGATTTGCCAGACTGCCAGTTGTAATAAATTTTCTTATACGGACAACCGCTGACGCACATTCTCCAGCCGCGACATTTGTCCTGATCAATCAGCACAATGCCATCTTCCTCGCGCTTGTAAATCGCACCAGAGGGGCAAGTTGCCACGCAGGTAGGATTGAGACAATGCTCACAAAGCCGTGGCAAATACATCATAAATGTGTTTTCAAACTGGCCGTAAATCTCTTTTTCGACTTGTTTAAAATTGTAATCTTTGGAGCGTTTTTTAAATTCACCGCCCAAGATTTCTTCCCAATTCGGGCCCCATTCTGGCTTGTCCATTACCTCGCCCGTAATCACCGAATGCGGACGTGCCACAGGTGGGGTTGGCATCTCAGGTGCATTTTGCAAATGCGCGTAATTAAACGTAAACGGCTCGTAATAATCGTCAATTTCTGGCAAATCAGGATTGGCAAATATTTTCGCCAGCAGTCTAAATTTCCCGCCCACTTTCGGCTGCAACTTGCCATTTTTAGACACCCAGCCGCCGTTCCATCTTTCCTGATTTTCCCAATCCACAGGATAGCCCACACCAGGCTTGGTTTCTACATTATTAAACCACGCATATTCCACGCCCTGTCGCGATGTCCAAACATTCTTGCAAGTCACCGAGCAAGTATGGCAGCCAATGCACTTGTCTAGGTTTAACACCATTCCGATTTGTGCTCTTATTTTCATACTTTTGCTCCTATTGCGACGGGCTCATCTTGCCAGTCTATTTTGTTCATTTTGCGCACAATCACAAATTCATCGCGATTAGAGCCCACCGTTCCGTAATAATTAAAACCGTAAGATTGTTGAGCATACCCACCAATCATATGCGTTGGTTTGATAATTGTGCGGGTCACGGAATTATGAATCCCGCCTCTAAACCCTGATTTTTCAGCCACTGGCGTGGTGGTGATTTTTTCCTGCGCGTGATACATCAGCGACATCCCTTCGGGCACGCGTTGTGACACCACTGCTCGAGCGGCAATCGTGCCATTGACATTGTATAACTCAATCCAGTCGTTGTCTTCCACCCCAATTTTGCGCGCATCAATCTCGCTCAGCCACACCACGGGGCCGCCACGATTGAGCGTGAGCATCAATAAATTTTCCGAATAAGTGGAATGAATCCCCCATTTTTGATGCGGGGTAATCCAACTCAACACCACTTGCGGGCGATTGTCGGTATTGTCATCAATAATCGGCGCTATTGTTTTGGTGTTAATCGGCGGTTTGTAAGTGCAAAGATTCTCGCCAAAATCCACCATCCATTTGTGATCTTGATAAAACTGCTGCCGACCTGTGAGCGTGCGCCACGGAATAAACTCGTGCACATTGGTATAACCCGCGTTATAACTCACGTGCTCATCTTCCAGCCCTGACCACGTCGGCGAGGAAATAATTTTGCGCGGCTGAGCCTGCACATCTCTAAAGCGAATTTTCTCATCGGCTTTTGGCAAGGCTAAATGGGTGTGATCGCGTCCCGTAATTTTCCCCAACGCCTGCCACGCTTTGACTGCCACCTGTCCATTAGTTTCGGGTGCTAGCGACAAAATCACCTCGGCGGCATCAATATCAGTTTCAATTCTCGGCAAACCTTTTGACACGCCTTCCTCGCGCACGGGCTGATTGAGTTTGGCTAAAAAATCCACTTCGTCCTGCGTGTTCCAGCCAATCCCTTTGCCCCCATTGCCGATACTTGAGAGTAGCGGGCCGAGTGAGGTAAATTTTTTATACGTATCGGGATAATTCCGCGCCACTTCAATAAAATCTGGCATCGTCTTGCCAGGAATCGCTTCGCATTCGCCCTCAAACCATTGCTTGACTTGAGTTGCCTGTCCCATTTCAGCGGGTGTGTCGTGCAAAATCGGCAACGCCACTACGTCTTTTTCAGCGCCCAAATGACCCACGCATACTTTTGAAAATTCTTTGGCAATGCCTTTGTAAATATCCCAATCACTGCGCGACTCCCACGCTGGATCCACCGCTTTTGAAAGTGGATGAATAAACGGATGCATATCCGAGGTGTTCAAATCATTTTTTTCATACCAAGTGGCAGACGGCAGCACAATGTCGGAATACAAACACGTGGTGGACATTCTAAAATCCAGTGTCACAAACAAATCTACTTTGCCTTCTGTGGTGTCGCGCCATTTGACTTCGCTGGGTTTTTTGTCCGTTTCCGCGCCGAGCACTGCATTTTGCGCACCGAGCAAATGTTTTAATAAATACTCGTGCCCTTTGCCACTTGAGCCCAATAAATTGGAGCGCCAAATAAACATATTGTGCGGGAAATTTTTAGGATTGTCGGGGTCTTCACAGGCAAATGTCAGCCCGCCAGATTTGAGTTGCTCCACCACATAATCTTTGACATTCTGCCCAGCTGCTGCGGCTTTTTTGGTGATTTCTAATGGATTTTCGCTCAATTGTGGCGCAGACGGCAACCAGCCCATTTTCTCCGAGCGAACATTGCAATCAATCAAAGAATAATTATCCCAAGCTTTTTTATCAGCCAGCGGAGACAACAACTCTTTGACCTCCAATTTTTCATAACGCCATTGATTGGAATGATTGTAAAAAAACGAAGTGCCGTTCATTTGACGCGAAGGACGATGCCAATCCGAGCCAAATGCGAGCGGCTGCCAGCCCGTTTGCGGACGGAGTTTTTCCTGCCCAACATAATGCGCCCAACCGCCACCAGATTTGCCGATGCAACCACACATCATCAGCATATTGATAATCCCGCGATAAATCATATCCATGTGATACCAATGATTCACTGCCGCGCCCAAAATCACCATCGATTTGCCCTGAGTTTTGTCGGCATTTTGGGCAAATTCTCTGGCAATTCGGGTGGATTGAGCGATGGAAACGCCCGTGATTTGTTCGCACCAAGCAGGCGTATAAGGCACGTCATCGGTGAAATCTTTGGCAACATTTTCCCCACCAAAACCTCTATCTACGCTGTAATTTGCCAACATTAAATCAAACACAGTTGCCACTTTCACGCGCCTGCCATCGGCACATTCCACCATTTTAATCGGCACATTGCGACGCAAAATAGAGTCGTGATTGGTGTGGCTAAAAATCGCCTGCTCGTGTTGCTGATTGGCAAAATAGGCAAATCCCACCTGTGCCATTTCGTCAAAATCTGCTTTGAAACTCAATTGCGGATTGATGTCTTTGCCATTGCCCGCATTTTTACTTTCAATATTCCATTTGCCAGAACCATCCCAGCGCGAACCCACCGTGCCATTGGGCACCACTAATTTATCGCTAAGTTCATCAAATAGCACCGATTTCCATTCGGCATTGTCGGTTTCACCGAGTGCGTCTTGAATGTCTGAGGCACGCAAAAAACGCCCCGCACTCAGCACACCGTCCTGCGTGTCCAATATCACCAAAAACGGCATATCGGTGTATTGGCGAATATAATTTGTGAAATATTCGCTGGTATTATTCACGTGATATTCCGTCAAAATCACGTGTCCCATCGTCATCGCAAGCGCTGCATCGGTGCCTTGAGTGGGCGCCATCCACTCATCACAAAGTTTGGCAACCTCACTAAAATCAGGCGTGACCGCAATGGTTTTGGTGCCGTTATAACGTGCCTCGGTAAAAAAATGTGCATCGGGGGTGCGCGTCTGTGGCACGTTCGAGCCCCACGCCATAATATACGAGGAGTTATACCAATCTGCACTCTCGGGCACGTCCGTTTGCTCGCCCCACACTTGCGGTGAAGACGGTGGCAAATCACAATACCAATCATAAAAACTCAAACAAGTCGCACCGATCAACGACAAATAGCGCGAACCTGCCGCATACGACACCATTGACATTGCGGGAATTGGCGAAAATCCAGAAATCCGATCAGGGCCAAATTTTTTCGCGGTATAAACATTTGCACTGGCAATAATCTCGTTCATTTCATCCCATTCGCCGCGCACCATTCCGCCCAAACCGCGCACTTTTTTATAACTTTGAGATTTGGTTTTGTCTTCCACAATGGACTGCCAAGCATCCACAGGATCGGTATATTTGGTTTTTGCACTGCGCCACAATTTGAGCAATCTTGAGCGAATCAGTGGATATTTCAACCGAGTGGCACTATATAAATACCAAGAATAAGTCGCACCCCGCTGACAACCGCGCGGCTCGTGATCGGGTAAATCAGGACGCGTGCGCGGATAATTCGTCTGCTGAGTTTCCCAAGTCACCAAGCCTTGTTTGACATAAATTTTCCAACTACACGAGCCCGTGCAATTCACCCCGTGAGTTGAGCGCACAATTTTGTCATGCCCCCAACGCCCGCGATATGCCCGCTCCCAATCGCGATTTTCATACACCAGTTTGCCGTGTCCGCCCGAAAACTCCTCGGGTTTGGCTTTGTTAAAAAATGTCAATCTATCCAATAAATGGCTCATTTTTTCTCCTGTGGGCTTTTGTTGCTGGGCAAATCAAAGATTTAACTGCTCAGTATTTTAATGGCTTAATCTGTCCAAATACTTATTTATAGAGGTTTTTATACGGTTTATTTTGAATTTTAAAAAACTTAAAAAATAAACCCAAATTCAGTCAATTTGTGCGCACTCAATTGGCATCATAAATTGAGGCATAAATACCAGTAGAACGTGATTAAATGCTCACTATTTACGCCTATAAATTCATAATGTCTTCTGATTTTTCACCCAACGATCGACAAAATATGGCACTCGCCCTCAATTTGGCTGCGCGCGGAAAATATGATGTGGCGGGCAATCCGATGGTCGGCTGCGTGATTACAAAAAACGAGCGCGTGATTGCTCAGGGTTATCATCAAAAATTTGGCGCAGCACACGCCGAGATTAATGCCTTAGCGCAAATTCACCACAAAGCAATCGGCGCGGTGGTGTATTTGACGCTGGAGCCGTGCGCACATTTTGGCAAAACACCGCCGTGCGTTGAAGCGTTGATTAAATCTGGGGTTAAAAAAATCATCATTGCAATGGTGGATCCAAATCCTCTGGTCGGAGGTCGGGGCATTCAACGGCTGAAAAATGCGGGAATTGAAGTCAAAATTGGACTGCTTGAGGCTGAGGCGCGCGCGCTCAATCGGGGATTTATTCAACGAATGAAAATCGGCAGACCGTTTGTTGTGTGCAAAATTGCGATGAGTTTGGACGGCAAAACCTCAATGAAATCAGGACAAAGCAAATGGATTACGGGCGCGCCAGCAAGGCAAGACGTGCAACAATTACGCGCCGATAATCAAGCAATTCTCACGGGTTCTGGCACAATTTTGGCGGACAATCCAGCGCTGACGGTGCGTCTTGACGGAATAAATGCGACCCCGCTTCGGGCAGTGATTGACGGGCAAAATCAAATCACGCAGCGCACGCTGAGGATTTTTTCCCCAGAGGCGCCGACGCTGATTTTCAATCCAAATAACACCCCGTTGCTCAACACTGGCAAACTGGATTTAGCCAATATTCTCACTCAACTGGGCAAGCGCGGGCTCAACACAGTGCTACTTGAGGCGGGCCCGAAACTCATTGGGGCAATGATTGAACGGCGGCTGATTGATGAATTTGTGATTTATTGCGCGCCGATTTTGATGGGCAATGCGGCAAATTCTTGGGCAAATATCGCGCTGGAAAAAATGGCGGACACGGTGCAACTTGAGATTAAAAACATTGCGATGATTGGGGCGGATATTAAAATCATTGCGCGTCCAAATTATGTTCGTTAAAAAATAAATGCAACCCATAAATGCAAAATATAAATTAAAAAAATAAATTCAAAAATTCAAACTCAAAAATGCCCACTCAAAAACCCAAACTCAGCACGCACAAACCGCTCACCAATAAACGCATTGTGCTCGGCGTGAGCGGCTCCATTGCGGCGTATAAATCCCCCGATATTGTGCGCCGTTTGCAAGATTTAGGGGCAGAGGTGCGCGTCATTTTAACCTCGGGCGGGGCAAAATTTATCACCGAGCTGGCACTTCAAGTCAGCTCAAAAAACCCAGTGCATCGCGATTTGTGGGATGCTGATGCAGAATTATCGATGGGACATATTGAGTTGGCAAAATGGGCGGATGCGATTGTGATTGCGCCAGCGAGTGCGAATACGTTGGCCAATTTAAATGCTGGCAAAGCGGGCGATTTACTCACCACAGTAGTGCTGGCAAGTGAGGCTCAGGTTTTGATTGCGCCCGCAATGAATCAACAAATGTATGGCTCGGTGGCGGTGCAACACAATCTCAGACAATTACAAGCGCGCAATATAAAACTCATTCAGCCAGAATACGGCGCTCAGGCGTGTGGCGATATTGGCGCGGGTCGGTTGGCAAATAGTCACATCATTGCCGCGCAAACTGCACGCTGTTTTCACACAAGCGCGCTCACGGGCAAAAAGGTGCTGATTACGCTGGGGGCAACGATTGAGCCGATTGACCCCGTGCGTTATTTGTCCAATCACAGCAGCGGGAAAATGGGGATGGCGTTGGCGCTTACGTGTGTGGAATTGGGCGCTCAAGTCACGCTGGTGTGTGGCAAAATTTCCATTCCAATGATTGACAAAGTGCACGCCATTATTGCACTCAGTGCGCAAGAAATGCACCGCGCGGTGATGGAAAATATTGCCGCACAAGATATTTTTATCGCGTGTGCGGCGGTGAGTGATTATCGGGTGAAACACATTGCGAAAAATAAGCTTAAAAAAAATGGCAAGAATTTACAACTGGAGCTGGTGCAAAATCCAGATATTTTGCAAGCAGTGTGTCAATTAGCGCAAAAACCGCTGTGTATCGGGTTTGCTGCCGAGAGTGAAAATTGTTTGAAAAACGCGCAAAATAAACTCAAAAATAAAGGCTGTGATGCGCTGATTTTGAACGATATTTCACGTCCCGATTTGGGCTTTAATTCTGCGCAAAATTCAGTTGTTTTTTTGAGCAAAAATGATCAAATTAGTCTCGCTAAAAATAGCAAACAAAAGATAGCAAAAAGTCTGCTAAAAATTGTGCTAGAAAAATTCTTTTAAAATCAAAAAATAGCGTTAAATCAACACTTAAAGCACTTACCCACAAAATTGTGGATAACTCTGTTTATAACTCTCAAAAAGACAGGTAAAAACGTTGTGAGATTGCGCTTTCCTATGGTTTTGAGCAAAAATTAACCAACTATTATTTTTGATAAAAATCAATGAGTTACGAAATGTATAAAAAAATATTTAAAAAATTTATGGAATAAAACCATTGAAAAACTAATTTATGTTAGACGGTGGGAAACTTTTGCTAATTTCCCTTTTAAAACGGCTATTTTGGCTTAATTTTGATTAATTTAGACACTCATTAAAAACATCCCATTCGCCCATTTTTTATGCTCATTTATGGACTCAGTTTTCTCGCTGGAATTGCGCTATTTTCGCTCAAAAATCAGCTGCTCATTTCGCCCCTAGAATGGGTCGTATTGTGTGCCATTATATTGGGGGTTTTGAGCCAATTTAAGAAGCAATTTAGACATCATTTGACGCTGGCAATTTACGCGGTATTTTTGGTGCTGGGATTTTTCTGGATGGGGTGGTTTTCCAGTGGCATTATTCAGCAGCAAGTGGCGCAGGAATATTTGAATAAACCCTTGCTGGTTGAGGGGGTGATTGCTGAATTGCCGAGCGCAAAACCGCACAAAATCCAATTTATTTTTGAGGCAACCTCGCCTTTTCAGGGGCGACTAAAATTG
>CAZRUL010000003.1:0-5646 GCA_964603245.1 uncultured Piscirickettsiaceae bacterium | reverse complement strand
AAAGCAGGCGATCGCTGGCAACTTTTGCTCAAACTCAAACAAAATAATGGTTTTCAAAATCTGGGTGGATTTGATTATGAAAAATGGCTGTTTTACCAAAATATTCACGCAACAGGCTACGTCAAAAAATCCAAATTTAATCAACTGATTGCACCAAATAGCGCGCCAAAAATTGCCACAATCAGACAAAACTTGCGCGACTTACTTGCGCCATATTTGCAAAATTTAGCATTTGGCGGGGTGTTAAATGCGCTGATTATTGGCGACAGAAGTTTGATGGAAAAATCTCATTGGGCGTTGTTTAAAGCGACTGGCACAACCCATTTGAGTGTGATTTCTGGACTTCACATCGGGCTGGTTTCAGGCTTTGTGTTTTTTCTGGTGGCGTGGTTTTGGTGTCGCTGTGAGCGTTGTTGTTTGCGCATTCCAGGGCGGATTGTGGGTGCGTATTTTGGCATCACCACCGCGCTGATTTATGCACTGATTGCGGGATTATCCGTGCCCACTCAACGCGCTTTTATTATGGCAAGTGTGGTGTTTATCAGCATTATTTTGAGGCGCAATTACGGTCATTGGCAACTTTATGGCGCCGCCCTTTTGCTGGTGCTGATGAGCAATCCTACGTCTATTTTGAGCGTGGGATTTTGGCTGTCTTTTTACGTGGTGGCAGTGATTATTTACGGCGCAAAACATCATCAAAACAAGCATTGGATTGTGCGACTGATGTATATTCAATTGCTGATTAGTGTGTGCTCTCTGCCGCTGATTATTTGGTTTTTTGGCAGTGCGTCAACGCTGTCGCCGATGGCAAATCTGGTGGCAATTCCTGTGTTTAGTTTTATTGCCACACCTGCTGCACTTTTTGGGTCGCTGCTTGCGCTGGTAAATCTCACTGATTTTGCTCAGCTAAGTTTTGACGTTGCGAATCAATCGCTACTGTTTTTGGCTTATTTTTTAGAAATGTTGCAACAAATTCCGTTTAATCATTGGCAATTTTCGTTTAACTCTGGGCTTGATTTTGGCTTAATAATGTCGGCTTTGCTGCTCATTTTATGGGCTAAAAAATGGCAATTCAAAGCCCTTTCGCTGCCGATTTTTGCCTTTGTGATTTTTTCCAGCGCGCCAAATATTGCCAAAAATACCGCGCTGATTACCGTATTTGATGTGGGACAAGGGTTGTCGGTTTTGGTGCAAACGACCCATCACGCGTTATTATTTGACACGGGCAATGCGTTTCGCTCGGGGTTTAATTTGGGCGACAGCGTCATCAATCCTGCACTCCAACTCAAACACATTACGACGCTGGATAAAATCATTATTTCGCACGGAGATCGCGATCATATCGGCGGATTGCCCAGTGTTTTGAACAAATTTAGCACCGTTCAAATACTCAGTTCGGTGCCTCATAAAATCCGCGCGCCCGCTAAATTGTGTCAATCTGGGCAAAGTTGGCGCTGGGATGGGGTGTTATTTGAAATTTTAAATCCCGAGCCAAAATCGCCACTCACGGGCAATAATGCCTCCTGTGTGTTGAAAATTTCCACCCCAACTCACGCCATTTTGCTGACGGGAGATATTGAAAAAAATGGCGAAAAATCTCTGCTCAAACATCACTTGCAAAAACTCTCCAGCGATATTTTGCTCGCTCCACATCACGGCAGTCACACCTCTTCCACGCAGCGTTTTATTGAGGCGGTTGCGCCAAATGTGGTGATAATTTCCAGCGGATTTCACAATCGTTTTCAGCATCCCGATCAGCGCGTAGTGCAACGATATTTAGCAAATAATATTCAAATTTTAAACACCAGTTGCACGGGACAAATTGAGATAAAACTCGGTTCAAAATTCGGTTCAAAATTCAACTCAAAACTCGGCTCAGAAATATTACTGAGCGAATATCGCAAAACCCATCGGCACTATTCTATGCGTCAGTGCGACACACTTTGAGCAAAAAACTTTGAGCGCAAAAAAAATCGAGCAAAAAAAACTTTGAGAAAAAAATGCAAAAATATTGCTGAAAATCATCAGGTTTTAAATGCGTTTGTAAATGCATTTTATCGATAACAAATCACCCCCGCACCCGATCCGATGAGTTGATCAATCGCTTCAATCAGTGGCTCATTCGGACAGACACGATACGTTTTGCCGAGTGGAAATTGCCCCTCCAGCCCTGCGCACGCATAATATAATTTAACCGAACAGCGCCCAGCGTGTTGTTGCAACAACTCAGACAATGGCTCAAATAACGCCGTATGGGATTGATTCAAACGAATTTCAACGCACCGCGCATATTGTATTTTGAGCGCGTCAATCGGCTCCACCGTTTCCACCACGATTTGCGGCTCGTCTCTAAAATTTTTGCCGAGTTTGCCAGCAATCACCACAATCGTATCTTCTACTAATTGATCGCTGACTTTTGCCAACGCTTTGCTGAAAACCACCGCGTCAATTTGCGCCGATTTGCCTTTCATCGTCATCCCCGCCATTTGTCCGTTGCGCGTGTTGTAATATCGCACCTCGGAAATTAACGCCAAAACCCGCACATCTTTATTGTTTCTAAAAGCAATTTTCTCGGGCAACGTGGCGTTGAGATATTCTAAATCTGCCTGATATTCATCCACGGGATGATTGTAAAAATAATACCCCATCACCAGTTTTTCAAAATTCAGCGTTTCTTTAAATGAAAAATCCGCCTGTTTAACATATTCTCGCTCATATTCTACGTGCGCGCTCGCATCAGCAAACAGCCCGCATTGTCCCGTGGCAGCGCTGGTTTGTTGCTGATCTGCCTGCTTAAAAGCTTTTGGGTACGTGGCAAATAAACTCGCACGACTCACCCCAAACACATCAAACGCACCGCTATAAATCAACGCCTCCAACGCGCGTTTGTTGAGATATTTGCGCTCAATTCGCAAACAAAAATCAAACAAATCTTTATAATCGCCGCGCGCTTGACGCTCCAAAATCACCGCCCTAACGAGCGCCTCGCCAATGCCTTTAATCGCGCCCAAACCATAAAACAACGTTTGCGCATCTTGAATGCTAAAAACATAATCCGACTGACACACGTTCGGCTGATTCAACACAAGCCCCATACTTTTCACCTCAAATACCGTCGTCGCCACGCGGTCGCTGTCGTCCATCATTCCAGACAATACCGCCGCCATAAACGCCGCAGGATAATGCGCTTTGAGCCACGCGGTTTGATACGAAATGTAGGCATACGCCACCGAATGCGATTTGTTAAATCCGTAACCAGAAAATTTATCAATCAAATCAAAAATCTCATTCGCCTTTTGCGCGTCAATATTATTTCCCGCCGCCCCTTGCACAAATACTTCGCGCTGCGCTTCCATTTCTTTGACTTTTTTCTTGCCCATCGCCCGCCGCAATAAATCCGCCTCGCCGAGCGAATATCCCGCCAAAACCTGCGCGGATCGCATCACTTGCTCTTGATACAAAAACACCCCGTTAGTCGGCTTGAGAATTGCCTCCAACATCGGATGCGGATATTTGACCGCCTGCTTGCCGCGTTTGACACTAATATAATCATCCACCATCCCCGCATCCAAAGGGCCGGGGCGATACAGCGCCAACATCGCCACAATATCTTCAAACGAATCCGCCTGCAATTTGCCCAAATAATTGCGCATTCCCTCGGATTCCAGCTGGAAAACTCCAGTCGTATTGCAATTTTGCAACAATTTATACACCGCGGCATCGTCCAATGGAATCGTGTCAAAATCAATCGGCGCATCGCTTAATTTTTTGGCAACAATCATTTTCAGCGTTTTGTCAATCACGGTAAGATTTGACAGGCCCAAAAAGTCAAATTTCACCAAACCCACCGCTTCCACATCGTCTTTGTCAAATTGTGACACCACGCTGTCATTTGCACCCGAGCCTTTATAAACGGGACAAAAATTGCTGATTTTGCTCGGCGCAATCACCACGCCGCCTGCGTGTGTGCCGACATTCCGAATCAAACCCTCAAGTTGCAACGACAAATCTATTAACGTCGCCACGCTTTCCTCGGAATCATATTTTTCTTTTAATTCGGGGCTATACCATTTCGCTTGGTCTTCGGCTGAATCGTCATCATTAAAACGCCCCAATGCTCTGGATAAATTGATTTTTAAATCATTTGGAATCATTTTGGACAATTTATCGCTAAATCCGTAAGGATGCCCCAACACCCGCCCGACATCGCGCACCACGCCTTTAGCCGCCATCGTGCCGTAAGTAATGATTTGCGATACTTTTTCTGAACCATATTTTTGCGCCACGTACGCAATCACCTCATCCCGACGGTCGGTGCAAAAATCAATGTCAAAATCAGGCATACTGACGCGCTCAGGATTTAAAAAACGCTCAAACAACAAACCGTGCTGAATCGGATCTACGCTCGTAATTCCCAGCGCATACGCCACCAAAGAGCCCGCGCCCGAGCCGCGCCCAGGTCCGACGGGAATATCGTGATCCTTAGACCAGCGAATAAAATCCGCCACAATCAAAAAGTAGCCCGCAAAATCCATTTTGATAATAACCGCCAATTCAAACGCCAATCGGTCCGTATAAATTTTGCGCGCGTCAATCTGCGCCTCTGGACTTTGATTGGAAGTTTCAGGCGGAGAATGTTGCTGCAAATGTTGATCCAATCCAGCGTTGGCTGCTTGAGTAAAAAATTGCGCCATCGTCACGCCTTCGGGCACAGGAAAATTCGGCAGATAATTTTTGCCATACAACGCAAAATGCACGTTACAACGCTTGCTAATCTCCACCGTATTCTCTAACAATTCGGGCAAATCAGCAAACAATTCGCACATTTCAGCGGGAGATTTAAGAAATTGCTCGGGACTAAATCTGCGCTTGCGTCGCTTGTTGTCTAAAATTTCCCCCTCGGCAATGCAAATTCTCGCCTCGTGCGCCGCATAATTCGTTTTGTGGATAAATTGAACGCGATTAATTGCCACCAAAGGAATATCTAATGCCAATCCCAATTTCACACACAAATGCAGGTGTCGCTCGTCGTTTTTGCGCTGTGTTCGCTGTCCCGCCAAATAAAAACGATCACCAAACACCGATTGCCAAAAGCGCGCGGTTTGTGTCGCCTTATTCATTTCATCATTCAATAAACACTGCGCAATGTCGCCATCCACGGGCAATGAGATTAAAATCAAACCTTTTTGATATTGCACCAATTGCGCAGGCGTAATATGCGCACCTGCTAAACTTTGTTCCTGAATATAGGCATTTGATATCAACTCGCACAAACCCACATAGCCCTGATGATTTTGACACAACACCAGCACCGAGGCGTATTTGTTGTGGTCTTTGTCGTCTTGAAGCCGCAATTCTGCGCCAAAAATCGGCTTAACCCCTGCTTTAATAGCCGCCTGATAAAATTTAACACAGCCAAATAAATTTGCTCTATCAGTCAGCGCAATGGCATCAAACTGGTGGTTTTTTGCCTGTTTTGCTAATTCTGAGACGCGGATTAAACTATCGGTAATAGAATATTCACTATGACAACTCAAATGGATAAAGCCAGTATTTGGCATAAATAATGCGGGGGATTAAGATTTGTGGGAGGATTTTAGGGGTTTTTTCTTGACAAAATGATGATTGTGGTTTTTGTGGGTCAAT
>CAZRUL010000002.1:50949-53766 GCA_964603245.1 uncultured Piscirickettsiaceae bacterium | reverse complement strand
GAATGATTGTTGAGTTGTGCGTAATTTTTCACCCAACAAAACCCAAAAAACACCCAAGAAATTTCAAAAAAGAATCGCAAAAAATATCAGCAAAAAAAATCAAATTATCAAACAAATTCCAAATTCGCATACGCACAAATCAGCCACTTCGTCCCAGCCCGAGCGAACCGAACTTGCACCCGCGCACTGTCGCCTTTGCCCTCAAAATTCAGCACCGTGCCTAAGCCAAATTTTGGGTGTTTGACGTTTGCCCCGATTGAAATTTGGGCGGAATTGCTTTGGGTTTTGGATTGATCAAAATCTGCCTCGTCCACCGCTGAAATGTTGTGGCTGTGATTGTGGTTGTGAGGATTTTGCGTTTGGGCGATGAGGTTTAAATATTCTTCGGGAATTTCATCCAAAAAACGCGAGCGATAGGCATAGTTTGATGTGCCGTGCAAAAACCGTTTTAACGCAAACGATAGGCTGAGTTTTTGCATTGAGCGCGTCATCCCGACGTAGCACAATCGGCGTTCTTCGTCCATCAAATGCGGCTCGTCTTTGCTTTGTCGAGAGGGAAATAAATCCTCTTCCATTCCGACTAAAAACACAAACGGAAACTCCAATCCTTTGGCAGAATGAACGGTCATCAGTTGCACGTTTTGATGTTCGGGCGCGTTATTTCCACCCGTTGAATCCAGCGAAGCGAGTGCGATAAACCCTGCTACTTCGCTGGTTTGCTCGTCTTCGTGTTGGTATCGCTCCGCGGCCGCAATCAACTCTTCTAAATTGGCTTTTTTGCTGCCCGCTTTGTCTGCTTTGTCGTTTGAATGGTGCTCCATCAAACCTGAGTGCGCGAGCAAATGGGTGATTTTTTCGCTCAAATCCAATTGTTTTGTGTCGTTTTGCATCGTTTCAATTAAGCCCACAAACCCCAGCAAAGCATTGCCCGCACGGGTGCTCAGAGCAGCGCGCATAGTGCTGGAGGCTTGATAAAATGAGACGTAATTTTGCGCAGCAAAGGCGCGAATTTTTTCCAATGTTGCCTGACCGATGCCGCGAGTGGGAAAATTTACCACACGCTCAAAAGCAACATTGTCGGCGTTATTTTCAATCAGGCGCAAATAACTCAGTGCGTTTTTAATTTCAGCACGTTCAAAAAACCGCAATCCGCCGTGAATAATATAGGGAATGTGGCGCTGAATTAGCCCCTCTTCAAACACTCGAGATTGGGCGTTTGAGCGATACAAAATCGCACAATCATTGGGGTTTGCACCCTGATTATTGAGCAATTGTTCAATCGCCTTGACCACATAGCGCGCCTCGTCCGTCTCATTTCTCGCCTCAAATACATCGATCAAATCGCCCTGTCCAGCCTGTGTCCATAATGATTTGCCCAAACGGTTGCTATTGTTGGCAATCAGCGCGTTTGAAGCGTCCAATATCCTGCCTGTGGAGCGATAATTTTGTTCCAACGAATGGTTTGAAACGGACTAAAATCGGCGGCTAATTTTTGAATATTTTCAATTTTTGCACCGCGCCAGCCGTAAATAGATTGATCATCATCGCCGACACAAAAAACCCGATTTGTCCCCGAAAACAAACACTTAATCCATTTGTATTGAATGCTGTTAGTGTCTTGAAATTCATCCACCAAAATATGCGAAAAACGGTTTTGATACTGAGCCAATAACGCGGGATTATTTTTCAGCAACTCATAACTGCGCACCAATAATTCAGCAAAATCAATCAAATTATTCGCCTCACAATGCGCCTCGTAAAGCGCAAAAACTTTGGTGCTTTGTTTGGTGAAATAATTATATTCGGCGTTAATTTCATTCGGACGCACGCCCTCATCTTTTTGTCCGTTGATAAACCACTGAACTTTGCGCACGGGAAATTTGGTTTCGTCAATTTCGTGCTCTTTCATCAGCCGTTTGATAATTCGAAACTGATCTTGTGCGTCCAGAATTTGAAATTGTTGCGTGAGATTTGCCTCGGCAAAATGGAGGCGTAGCAGGCGATGTGCCAGACTGTGAAACGTGCCCACCCACATACTTTGAATCGGGCGTTTGAGCAAATCACTCAGCCGATCGCGCATTTCTCGGGCGGCTTTATTGGTAAAAGTCACCGCCAAAATGGCATCGGTGCTGATGCGTTTTTGGGTGACTAAATAGGCAATTCTATGAATTAAAACGCGGGTTTTGCCACTGCCAGCCCCAGCCAATATTAGCGCATTTTCTTCGCTTTTGAGGATGACTGCCTGACGTTGTTTGTCGTTTAAATCGTTGGTTATTTTTGATAAATCCATATTTTTTTATTTGCTGATTTTTGAAATGGTTATAATTAACGGATTTTTTTATTTGGGTCATTGACGACTTGAATATTAAAGCAAAATTATAAACACTATTTAAGGAGTATCTGCAATGACTTATTACGAAGGCGTTAAAAAAATGGAAGAGATGGGCGTGAATGACAACTACATTCAAGGCTGGGTTGCGGGATTTTTGAATAATCCTGAGCTTGAAGAGCAGCGCATCACTGACGAATGGAGTGCAGGCTATGAAGATGGCGAGGCGCACAGTGATGAGAATTTTGCAAAATATGTGATCTAATTATTTTTTCACACTTAACTTTTTCCGTTTAATCTTTTTTAAACCTCCTATTTTGGAGGTTTTTTTATTGTTTATTTTTAATATTTATATGAGTCAATCCGCGCACTCGTGGCAGCAAAGTATTCGCAACAGTCTCAAAGATGCGCGCAGTTGCAATGATTTTTTTCAAATTGAGCGGTTTCGTGAAGGCAACTTTCCTCTTAAAATTCCCTTAGAATTTGCA
>CAZRUL010000002.1:45394-50849 GCA_964603245.1 uncultured Piscirickettsiaceae bacterium | reverse complement strand
CAAATCCAGACTTTACACGCGTCCCGATTGAAGACGTTCAACACGCTCCGATTGCGGGATTGGTGCATAAATATCCAAATCGCGTTTTGCTGATTGTGTCGCGGACGTGTGCGATTCATTGCCAATATTGTTTTCGCCAAAATTTTGATTATGCCACTCACGATGCGATCAGCAATTGGGGCGAGATTGAGCAATATTTGCGCGATAATTTGCAGATTAACGAAGTGATTTTGAGCGGCGGCGACCCGCTGAGTTTGAGCGATGATAAATTAAATCGGTTGATTTTGCGAATTGAACGCTTGGCGCATATTACGACTTTGCGCATTCATTCACGCACTTTGGTGGTGATTCCACGCAGAATTACTGAGCAATTGAGCGCGATGTTGCTGGGCACTCGGCTGAGTGTCGTGGTGGTATTTCACGTCAATCATCGTCGTGAGTTGTCGGCTGAATTTGCCCGTTGCGTGCGCCCGTTGCGTGCTTTGACGCTGCTTAATCAGTCGGTGCTGCTGGCAGGTGTGAATGATTCGGCGATCATTTTGAGTGCACTTTCAACGCAATTATTTGCTTTGGGGATTTTGCCGTATTATCTGCACTTATTGGATAAAGTGAGTGGCGCGGAACATTTTTTGGTGGCAGATGCACGTGCTGTGCAAATTCATCAGAAACTAAAAGCAACGCTGAGTGGTTATCTCGTGCCTAAATTAGTGCGAGATAATAATGGCGTTGCTAAAGTTTGGGTGGGTTAATTTAACTATCTTCGGCGCACTGCTTGTTCTAAAAATTTGATGTCAATTTCGCCCACTTTAGACGCCACTAATTTGCCTTTTGGATCATAAACATAAGTCGTTGGCATAGCAACAGCAGAGCCTAAGCGATCAAATTGTGGGGCATTGGCATCAGAAAATAAAATAATTGGATAATTGATTTTCATTTTTTTGACAAATTTGTTAATCGCATGCGGGTTAATTTGCTCATAATTTAACCCCAGAATTTCCACTCTGCCGTGATGGGTTTTGTAGAATTTAACCAGCGCGGGAATTTCTTTGAGGCAGGGCGGACACCATGTTGCCCAAAAATTAACCACCACGTATTTGCCTTTGAGTGATTCATTGGTATAAACTTTTTCTTTCATATCGATCAATGAAAAATTTTGCAACCGAGGGGTGTGATCTTTGTAAAACTGCGAGTAGTAAGAAGCAGTAATGTTTTGTTGAGTTTCAAGAATGGTGGCAGCATTTGCTTGCATAAAGCCTAACATCGTGGCGAGTATAATGAGGGTTTTTTTCATAAGTTTGAGAGATTTATAAATGAGAGCGGTTATTTTTCACAATCCAAAATGCTCTAAGTCAAGAGCAACGTTTCGTATTTTAAAAGAAAAGCAGATTGAATTTGAGGTAATTGAATATCTAAAAAATCCACCCACTGAAACGCAATTACGCGCAATATTGACAGCGTTGAAAATCAGCGCGCGCGAATTGATGCGGCACGGCGAGCAGGCGTATCAAGTGCAACAATTAGCCAATCCAAATTTGAGCGAAACTGATCTGATTCAAGCGATGATTGCCAGCCCTATTTTGATTGAGCGGCCGATTGTGCGCACCGACAAAGGCATTGTGATTGCACGCCCACCCGAGCGTGTTTTGGCGATTTTGTAGCAATTTTTTTTGGTTTAATTTGCATTTTTAATCCCACTCAAAAAAAACCGCCAATGCGCAGCGGTTTGTGTTTTTTGAGTGAAAAATTTTATTCGATGATGAGTGATGCCAAATGCCCCGATCGCGCCTCAATCATTGAACAATACACGTCCGAGAGCCCATCAATCGCGGATTTTTGCACACAATTCAGCGACAATAAAGCATCACTCCACTGGCTTATTTGCGGTAATTTCGCCAAAGATAGAGCGTTGTCGGTGAATTCGTTAATCCATTTCAAACGCATAAATAATGGCGCCATCGTGGCATCTACCAGTGAAAAATCGCCACCATTAAAAAAAGGCGCGGTCGTTTTGGCAGTTTCAAATTTGGACAAAGCAGCAAACAGCGCGTCTTTGGATTGAGTAAATTGCGTTTTGTCACCCGTGGCGATGTGAAATAAATCTTGCATCATCGCTGAAGAAAACTGAATCCAAGCGCGATTTTGGGCTTTTTTGAGGGGATTTTCTGGGAGCAGTTCGCCGCCGCTGATGTCGTTGATAAATTCGTTAATTGCCACAGATTCAAACACAATCTCGTCATCAACTCTCAGCAAAGGCACCTGACCCGTGGGCGAAATTTTCTTAAACCACTCGGGCGGATCCATCGGATTGATGAACGTAATTTTGTAATGTAGCGCTTGTCTTTTTAACAAAATCACAGCGCGCTGGGCGAAGGGGCAAAGGGCGAAACTGACTAATTCTAATTGCATAATCAAAACCTTGAATTGAATAATAAAAATGACTCAAACGGTATTTTAAAGACTTTGAGCGACAACCATTTGGCAAATTAAAATCTGGATTTTAGGCTGGACTTGAATCTGATATTTGTTTGACTTTCACGCTTTTTAAAAATAATAATTAAGCGCGATGATACGGGTGATTTTGCAACAGCGAGTGGGCGCGATAAATTTGCTCAACCATCAACAATCTCGCCATCGAATGCGGCAAAGTCAGCTTTGACAAACCCCACAATTGCGCACATTGTGCCTTGCATTCTGGCGACAAACCGTCCGCCCCACCCATCAGCAACGCAATACGATTGCCATTTTGACGCCAATTTTGCATAGAATTGGCAATAGATTGGGTGGATTGCTGCACTCCGTTTTCATCAAGTGCGATCCTTTGATGCGCGCCCTGACTGGCTTTGAGTAATAAATTGCCCTCCAGTATTTTGATTTGCGCAATGCTTTTATTTTTGTGGGTGCGTTTTTGTGCTTCCAGCGTAATCAGACGAAAATTGAGCGCGGGCGGAAGTTGTTTTTGATAGTGCGTAATGCCCGTTTGAATCCAGTCGGGCATTTTTGTGCCGATGACGATTAAACTCAATTGCATAATGAAAATCAGCGTTTTAGTCAGTGGTTTTCAGTAGCTTCCGAATGATCCCAGAGTTTTTCGAGTTGGTAAAAATCGCGCGTTTGTTGCGTCATAATATGCACCACAACCTCGGCTAAATCAATCAATATCCACTCGCCCGTCTCCGTGCCTTCGATGCCGACGAGAGTCATTCCGAGCCGTTTGGCTTCTAGTTTGATGTTGTTGGCGATGCCACGGGTGTGCTGAATGGAGCGACCGCTGCTGATGATAATTGCCTCCATTTCGCTGCTGTGCTCAAGCACCGACAGGACGAGAGTGTTTTCGCCTTTGAGGTCTTCAATGGTTTGGCTAACGGCTTTTATTTGTTGTTCAAGTTGCATAAAGAATGAAGATAATGAATGACAGGCTCAGGCGCAAATCCTGATAAATTGCGTTGGTTGCGTATTTTACCGCGAATTTGACTGGAAGAAATATCTAGCCGCTCGGCTTCGGCAAAATAGAGCAATCCCGCTTTTTTTTGGTGTAATGATTGGACATTTTGCACGGTTTTAAAGCCCTGAAGTGGCGTTTTTGTATTTGCATAATTCGGTCTGCTAATGACAACTAAATGCGCGTACGCCTTCAAATCTTGCCAATTTTTCCAACTTTGGATGTGCATAAAACTGTCCATTCCGATGATGAAACACACAGATTGAGTGGGGTATTGTCTGCGAATGGCTTTGAGCGAATGGATGGTGTAGCTGGGTTGAATGCGAGCGATTTCGCGTAAATCCAGTGTCAAATCGCTGAAAGTTTGCAAACTCAGGCGCAACATTTTAAGACGCTGAACGGCTGAAAAATGCAGGCTGCGTTTGTGTGCTGACTTGCCGCACGGCATCAAAAATAGCGAAGACAGCGCCAGCGTTTTTTTGAGGTGCGATGCGTTTTTTAAATGCCCGTAATGCACGGGATCAAATGCGCCACCAAAAAATCCAATCATAATAAAGCGTGAATTTCAGTTCGTGTCATCGGTTGCATAGGATAAGTGCGCGTGTTGTCGTGAATTTGGGTGCGATAACGGATGAAATCAGACGCGTTGTCAATCAGCAAAAAAGGATTGTGGCGGTTTTGTTCTGCCATTGTGGTGGTGATTTCTGCGCCATAATTATGTCCACAATGCAGCCACGTGGCATCAGGAATTTGTTTGAGTGTTTGCAGTGAATGAAATAAATCAGCAGGATTTGCCCCAGGCAATGCGCAATGTCCCGCGCCGTAAACAAATAAAGTATCGCCCGCGATTAAACGCCCATCCAGCAAATAACACACCCCACCTGCGCTATGTCCGGGCGTGTTAATCACTTGTGCTTGAGTTTTTCCCACCGTAATAATGTCGTGATGATTCACCGTGCGCACAGGATGGCTGAGGTTCAAATAAGGCATTTCGTGTATGCCCACGGTAATGGTCGCCCCTGTTTTGGCAGCGATTTCATCCACTGCATTGGTGTGATCTGGGTGCCAATGGGTGAGCCAAATATCACTCAGCGTGTAGCCTTTGGCAGTGATTTTTTGGATGAATAAATCCGCTTCCCACGCGGGGTCAATGAGTGCGCATTGTTTGGAATGATGGTCAAAAATAAAATGAATGGAATTTTCTAATGCGCCGACGTGATAGAGAATCTCAAGCGTGTAAGTGGTTTCGGGGAATATTTTATGAATCATTTGGGTAATTTTACAGAAATTTTCCCTTGACTAAAATATGCGAGAGTTTATAATTCAGCGTTTTTTGTTTTCGGGTTGGTTATTTCTCAGACAGCCTTTTAGGTTTTGAGGGGCTATAGCTCAGCTGGGAGAGCGCTACACTGGCAGTGTAGAGGTCAGCGGTTCGATCCCGCTTAGCTCCACCAAGTTTTTTAATATCCACCAAACAAAAAAACCTTTGTCCCCTTCGTCTAGTGGCCCAGGACTCCAGGTTTTCATCCTGGCAACAGGAGTTCGATTCTCCTAGGGGACGCCACTTTTTTTGATTCAATTATGGTCGCTATTTTTTGGTGTGTTAATTGATTTTGAATCGCGTATTTAACGCAATTGATCCAAACTCACGCCCAAACCTCGCGCTATTTTGTCCAATGTGGTTTGCTTCGGCAGTGTTTTATTATTCTCAATTCTCGCATAAGCACTTTGTTGCATACTCGCATTGTCAGCCACTTGTTGCTGAGTGAGTTTTAAAAACAAACGCCACGCTTTGATCGGATTTAACCCGTCTATTTCAATACTGCCCACCACCTCGTGCGGGGTATCATCGCCCCACCAGTCGGTCGTTTTTTGTTTTTTTAGTGCTTGATATGCCTCATAAGGCACGACCACAAAAACAGGCACGCCATTTTGGGTAATAATTTGCTCATCAATAGGTTTTCTCATTGCTCACTCCGATTTTTTCCACGCTAATAATTTTGGCTTTTTTCTCAA
>CAZRUL010000002.1:43499-45294 GCA_964603245.1 uncultured Piscirickettsiaceae bacterium | reverse complement strand
CTAATTTATCGCGCGCTGATTTTGAGTGTGTTGCTCAAGTGGGCGGGTAATTATCAAATTCTGTCAAATATTCTGTGCAAATTTAGTTTGTAAAAATAGATATAATGCTCAACTTTTAGATTTTTATCAATTGAGTTTGGGGACTGAGTGTTAGAAAATTATTTACCTGTGCTGGTGTTTATTTTCCTGGGAATTGCCTTTGGCGTGGGCCCGATGTTGATCGGGTATTTATTGGGCGCACACAAGCCCGACAAGGAAAAAAATTCACAATTTGAGTGCGGATTTCCCGCTTTTGACGACTCGCGTATGTATTTTAATGTGCGCTATTATTTGGTCGCAATTCTGTTTATTCTATTTGATTTGGAGGTGGCATTCGTCTTTCCTTGGGCAGTGGTGCAATCGCAATTAGGCTGGTTTGGTTTTGTGAGTATGAGTATTTTTTTATTTTTATTGGTGGTGGGTTTTGTTTTCGAATGGAAAAAAGGCGCACTAGAATGGGAATAATCAATCAATTTTTGCAAATTTTGTTGTCAAAACATAAGGTTAGATATGGCGATTGAAGGGTTAATGAAAGAGGGTTTTGTCACCACCTCGCTTGATCAAGTCATCAATTGGGCAAGAACAGGATCGCTGTGGCCGATGACATTTGGCTTGGCTTGTTGCGCGGTTGAAATGATGGAAGCAGGTTCTTCTCGTTATGATTTGGATCGTTTTGGGATTGTGTTTAGACCCACACCTCGGCAATCTGATTTGATGATTGTCGCAGGCACATTAACCAATAAAATGGCACCAGCCCTGCGTAAAGTTTATGATCAAATGCCTGAGCCACGTTGGGTAATTTCTATGGGATCGTGTGCAAATGGTGGGGGTTATTATCATTATTCGTATGCAGTGGTGCGCGGTTGCGATCGCATTGTGCCAGTGGATATTTACGTGCCAGGGTGTCCGCCGACCGCAGAGGCACTGATGTATGGCATTATTCAGTTGCAAGAAAAAATTCGTCGCACCAACACCATTGCACGCACTTAATTTATGAATACACTCAAACCACAATTAACGAAAGCGTTTGGCGCAGATGCACTGGTTGAGGCGTTTGGCGAGCTCACTTTGACGGTTGAGGCTAAGGATATTGTTGCGGTGTGTTTTAAATTACGAGACGCTTTTGCATTTGATACGCTCATAGATTTATGCGGTGTGGATTATTTGACTTACGGACAATCGGATTGGGATGGAAATGCCAGTGCTTCTGGGTTTTCACGGGGGCGTAGCGCACAGGGCGAGCAGGACAGACACGAGCAGCGTTTTGCGGTGGTGTATCATTTGCTCTCAGTGCGTAAAAATTATCGGCTTCGAATCAGGGCATTTGTTGAGGAAGCTGAGCCGATTATTCAATCGGTGACTGACGTTTGGGCGTCCAGCGATTGGTATGAGCGAGAGGCGTTTGATTTGCTGGGAATTTTGTTTGAAAACCACACAGATTTACGCAGAATTCTCACCGATTATGGCTTTGTCGGTCATCCACTACGCAAGGATTTTCCGATGATTGGCGAGGTTGAAATGCGCTACGATGAGGCGTTGGGACGTGTGGTTTATGAGCCAGTGAGTATTGAGCCGAATGTGAATGTGCCACGGGTGATTAGAAAGCAAAATGTATAATTTTTAATAATATTGGCGATTTAATTTATTGGTTGAAAGATTTAGATGAGCAATATTGAATTATTTTTGAGATATTTGGTGCTAATAAGTGCCATTGCAAGTTTGCTATATATTATGTTTAAGGGTGTAAAAATGTTTG
>CAZRUL010000002.1:41951-43399 GCA_964603245.1 uncultured Piscirickettsiaceae bacterium | reverse complement strand
ATAAGTGCCATTGCAAGTTTGCTATATATTATGTTTAAGGGTGTAAAAATGTTTGAATTAGATCATAAAACCAAAATTTAAATAATGGCACACTGGACAAAATTAAATAGAGGAATGATAATGCAAGAATTATGGGTAATTGTTCCGATGATTATTATGGTGGTTGGATTTATCATTGTTGGCATTGATATTTTTCGCCACAATGATTCCGAACATCATAACTCTATATAAATAATGGCTAGCATTCGCAATTACACACTTAACTTCGGCCCTCAGCATCCTGCAGCGCACGGGGTTTTGCGCTTGATTTTGGAGTTAGATGGCGAGGTGGTTGAGCGCGCTGACCCGCATATTGGGCTGTTGCATCGTGGCACTGAAAAATTAATAGAATCCAAGCCATACAATCAAAGTATCGGTTATATGGATCGGCTGGATTACGTTTCGATGATGTGCAATGAGCACGCGTATGTGCGGGCGATTGAGAAAATGTTGGGGCTGAAAGTGCCGCAACGTGCCGAATATATTCGGGTGATGTTTGATGAAATTACCCGCTTGCTCAACCATTTAATGTGGCTGGGCACACACGGTTTGGATGTTGGTGCGATGAGTATTTTCTTGTATGCGTTTCGTGAGCGTGAAAAATTAATTGATTGTTATGAGGCAGTTTCTGGTTCGCGAATGCACGCAACGTATTATCGCCCTGGCGGGGTGTATCGTGATTTACCCGATCAAATGCCCAAATATTTAAAATCAGATTTTCGCACCGATGCCGAATTGAGCGCGATGAATCAAAATCGGCAGGGATCTTTACTGGATTTTATTGCTGATTTTGTGGCAGAATTTCCAAAGAGCATCAAACAATACGAAGATCTTTTAACCGACAATCGAATTTGGAAACAACGCTTGGTTAATATCGGCATTGTGTCTGCTGATCGCGCCAAACAATTGGGTTTTACCGGGCCGATGCTCCGCGGCTCTGGCGTGGTTTGGGATTTGAGAAAACATCAGCCCTATTCGGTTTACGACCAATTGGAGTTTGATATTCCAGTGGGCGCTACGGGCGATAGTTACGACAGATATTTGGTGCGAATGGAAGAGATGCGCCAATCCAATCGCATTATTGAGCAATGTGTGGCGTGGTTGCGCAATAATCCAGGCGCGGTGATGAGTGATGATCACAAAGTTGCACCGCCGAATCGCAGCCAAATGAAAGACGATATGGAATCGTTGATTCATCATTTCAAATTATTTACCGAAGGCTATTGCTTGCCAGAGGGCGAAGTGTATTGTGCGGTTGAGCATCCAAAAGGTGAATTTGGTATTTATTTAATTTCAGATGGCGCCAATAAACCCTATCGAGTGAAGATTAGAGCGCCAGGTTTTGCGCATTTAGCGGCGATGGATGAGATGGTGAGAGGGCATATGTTGTCGGATGTTGTGACGATTAT
>CAZRUL010000002.1:17807-41851 GCA_964603245.1 uncultured Piscirickettsiaceae bacterium | reverse complement strand
TATGAGATTGATGGCTTTATGATTTCAAATAACGCAAAAAAACAAATTGATTTGTGGGTGGCAAAATACCCAAAAGGCAGGCAAAGTTCTGCGGTGATGGAGGCGTTGAAAATTGTTCAAGCAGAAAATAACCACCAATTAACCCCCGATTTGATTCAAGCGGTGGCTGAATATTTGGAGATGCCAGCGATTGCTGCGGCGGAAGTCGCCACCTTTTATGAAAATTACAATCATCAGCCAGTCGGCAAATATCAAATTCGGTTTTGTCATAATATTTCTTGTATGCTCAATGGCGCGGATGAATTGATCGTGCATTTGGAAAATAAATTGGGCATTAAAACGGGGCAAATGACGCAAGATGGGCTGATTAGTTTGAAAAAAGTGGAGTGTTTGGGCGCGTGTGTCGGGGCGCCGATGTTTCAAATTGGCGATCAATATTATGAATATTTGGACGTGAACAAGATTGATGAAATTGTGGACGGTCTCAAATGAACGAAGTGTGTTTTAAAAATTTAGATCAGCCCAATCCTTGGTCATTAAAAACCTATGAAGCCAATGGTGGTTATGTGATTTGGCGCAAAATTCTCAACGGCGAACTCACCCCAGAGCAAATTATTGACACGCTCAAAATCTCGGGTTTGCGCGGTCGCGGTGGGGCAGGATTTCCCACAGGTTTGAAGTGGAGTTTTATGCCGCGCAATGCCGAGATGCAAAAATACGTGGTGTGCAATTCGGACGAGGGCGAGCCAGGCACTTGCAAAGATCGCGATATTTTGCGTTTTAATCCGCATTCTGTGATTGAAGGAATGGCGATCGGTGGATTTGTGATGAATGCCAGCGTGGGCTACAACTATATTCGGGGCGAATTTATTGAGCCGTTTAATCGTTTTGAGGGCGCTTTAAAAGAAGCCTACGCGACGGGTTTATTGGGAGAAAAAATTCAAAATAGCGCGGTGAATTTTGATTTATACACCCATCTCGGCGCGGGTGCGTATATTTGTGGCGAAGAAACTGCACTCTTAGAATCGATTGAAGGCAAAAAAGGCCAGCCCAGATTTAAGCCGCCATTTCCAGCAAATGTGGGCTTATTTTCACAGCCCACTACGATTAACAATACCGAGAGTTTTGCCTCGGTGCCAGAAATTTTGACGCGTGGCGGTCAGTGGTTTGCGGATTTAGGGGTGGCAAATTCTGGCGGTTGTAAATTATTTTCAGTCACGGGACACGTTCAAAAACCCGCCAATTTTGAGGTGCCGATGGGCACGCCATTTAAGGATTTGTTGAAAATGGCAGGCGGGCTGCGCGAGGGCAGACAACTCAAAGCCGTCATTCCAGGGGGCTCATCCACGCCAGTATTGACGGCTGAGGTGGCGATGCAAATGACGATGGATTACGATAATATTGACAAAGCAGGCTCAATGCTGGGCGCGGGCTCGGTGATTGTGATGGACGATTCCACTTGTATGGTGAGCGTGCTGACGCGTTTGGCGCATTTTTATTATGACGAATCCTGCGGACAATGCACGCCGTGTCGCGAGGGCACAGGCTGGATGTATCGTGTTTTGAAGCGCATTATGGACGGCAAAGGCAAAGCGGACGACATTGATTTATTATTAAATGTGCAAAGCAAAATCGCAGGCAACACGATTTGTGCGTTGGGCGATGCGGCGGCGATGCCCGTTGAGAGTTTTCTGCGCAATTTTCGCGAAGAATTTGAATACTACATTAAGCACGGCAAAAGCAAAGTGGCAAATCAGTCAAAATGATTAACGCTGATTATGTCACAAAATGCATCGCCAGTCTTGTTTTAGCGCATCAGTTATTGATGCAGCAGCGCAGGGAAAATATTTTGTACGATGTGTATCGGAGTGCGAGTATTAAAGAGTTTGAGGTGATTTTGGAGCAATCTGGAAAATTATTGAAAAAAGCAATAGAGCCATATTTTTCCAGTAATAAAACGTTGGATCAATTATTTTTTAAAGATGTTTTTAGGTATGCGCATAAATTTAATTTGCTCGGTGAAGCAGAAGTTAAAAGATGGTTTGAATACAGAGACAGTAGAAATCAAACTGCACATAATTACGGTGAAAAATTAGCAAATAAAACGATAGTGTTAGTGCCTCAATTTATAATTGACAGCCAAAATTTAGTGAAGAATATTACAAAATTAAATGTTATTGGATAACGATATTAAACAAATAATATTAGATGCTTTGAATCGGCACATTCAAACTGAGGTTGAATTGTGGGCGTTCGGCTCCCGAGTCAATGGCAGGGCGCATTCTGGCAGTGATTTGGATTTGGTGGTCAAATGTCGGGACAATCAAACGCTGGATGTTGTTGCACTGGAAAATTTTAAAGCCGATTTAAAACAGTCTAATATCCCATTTTTGATTGACGTATTGGATTGGGGTAGCATTCCAGAATCCTTTAAAAAAAATATTAGCCAAAAGTATGAAGTATTGAAAGAATTATGATAGAAATTGAAATTGATGGCCAACTAATTAACGCTGAATCTGGCGAGATGTTGATTGCGGTAACGGATCGAGAGGGCATCAGCGTGCCACGGTTTTGTTATCACAAAAAATTATCCGTCGCTGCTAATTGTCGGATGTGTTTGGTGGATGTGGAAGGTGTGCCAAAACCGCAACCTGCCTGTTCGACGCCGATTGCGCAGGGAATGAAAGTTCACACCCAAAACGCAAAAGCCAAAGCCTCGCAAAAAGCCGTGATGGAATTTTTGTTGATCAATCATCCGCTGGATTGTCCGATTTGCGATCAGGGCGGTGAGTGCGAATTGCAAGATGTGGCGATGGAATACGGCACTGACGTGTCCAAATTTAGCGAGGGCAAACGGATTCTTGCCAAGAGTGACATCGGCGCGCTGATTCAAACCGATATGACGCGTTGTATTCATTGCACCCGTTGCGTGCGTTTCGGCACTGAAATCGCGGGGATTATGGAAATGGGCAGCACGGGGCGAGGCGAGGATTTGAAAATTGAACCGTTTTTGACTGAGGGCATTGAGTCCGAACTCTCGGGCAATATGATTGACGTGTGTCCCGTGGGCGCGCTCACTTCTAAGCCATTTCGATATGAGCTTCGGTCGTGGCAAATGCGCAGTGTGGCAGGCGTTGCTCGGCACGATTTGGTGGCTTCAAATTTGCACGTGCAAACTTATAAAGGCAAAGTCAAACGGATTGTGGCGAGAGAAAATGACGCGCTGAATGAGACTTGGATTTCTGACAGAGATCGTTTTTCTTACGAGGGGCTGACGCATTCGGCGCGATTGTTAGAGCCACAGATTAAAGTTGAGGGCAAATGGCAGGTGGTGAGTTGGTCGGTGGCGCTTGATTTTGCAGTGAAAGGTTTGCACGCGCGGATTATCAGCAATCACCGAGGCGATCAGTTGGGGGCTTTTGCGAGCAATACGGCGACGTTGGAAGAGTTTTATTTATTGCAAAAACTGCTCGCAGGACTGGGTTCAGAAAATATGGATTATCGGCTGGATGTCAAGCATTTAGCCCATTCGGTTAATTTACCGTCCAACATCACTTTGCTTGAATTGGAGCAAGCTGATCACATTTTACTCATTGGTTCAAACCTCCGATTGGAGCAGCCGATGATCAATCATCGAGTGCGCAAAGCGACTTTAAACGGTGCGAATGTGGCTGTTTTGAATGTGATGACGTTTGATTTTAATTACGATTTGGAGGCAGAATTAATACGTTCTCCGCATCAAATCAGTCTGATTTTGGCGGGGGTTTTAAAAGCCATTTTGAGCATTCAAAAAGCAGACATTCCAGCGTATTTGGCGGATGTGGTGCAAAGTGCTGAGAGTGTGCAATTAGCAGAAGAAATATTGCGCGCAAAACACTCGGTGATTATTGTG
This sequence comes from uncultured Piscirickettsiaceae bacterium, assembly GCA_964603245.1. Taxonomy (GTDB): domain Bacteria; phylum Pseudomonadota; class Gammaproteobacteria; order PS1; family Pseudothioglobaceae; genus CAZRUL01. Next base: position 37,959 of record CAZRUL010000002.1, on the reverse strand, counting down.
GGTGCGCATATTGCGGGCAGTGATGAGGCGCAAAATATTGCCGATTTGGTGACAAATATTGCCGATTGTGCCTCAAGTGCGACGCTGAATGTGAGTGTCAATAGCAATGCGATGGCAGCTGAGATTGCGGGATTTAAACCGAGCAAAGAAGGGCTGGATGCAAATGCGATGTTGTCTGCGGATTTGAAAGCATATCTGCTTTTGGACGTGTATCCGCGCTATGATTTTGCCCGTGGCGATGATTTGATGGACGCGCTGGCAAAAGACGAGGTGTTTGTGATTGCACTCAATAGTTTTGAGGATGCGGACGTTGTGCGGTGTGCAGATGTGATGTTGCCGATGGCAAGTATGTATGAAACTTCTGGCACGCAGGTCAATATTGAAGGTGAATGGCAGACTTATTCGGCAGCGGTGAGTGCGCCAAAAAATGCAAAACCTGGGTGGAAAGTGCTTAAAGTTTTGGCGGATTTGTTGCAATTACCCCATTTTGAATATGTGGATTCTGCGCAAATTGTCAGCGATATAGCGCAGTATTCGCCGCCGCTGTCCGTGCTTCAAGAAACCATTGAGTTATCCGCTGAGCAAAACGAGATGAGCGTGATTTGGCAAAAATCTCCTTACGCAACGGACGCTCTGTCAAGACACGCGGACTCGTTGCAGCGCACCAAAATTGGGCAATTAAACAGTGCTTGGATGGGTGCAAAAATCGCCAAACAATTGCAACTATCTCAAGGCGATTTGTATTTAGGCGCACCCGTTGTGATCAGTAACAGCGTGGCGGATGACTGCGTGTTTGTGTATAGCAATCAGCCAAAATCCTTACAGGAGCGAGCATAATGGCGTGGTGGCAAGCATTTGTTAATTGGATGTATGAGGCAATTCCGTGGTTTGATGGCGGACTGGCGCAGGTGTTGATTATTTTGATTCAAGCCTTGGCTTTGGTGATGCCTTTGATGTTGGCAGTGGCGTATTTTACGTATGCAGAGCGCAAGGTGATTGGCTATATGCAATTGCGAATTGGACCGAATCGGGTGGGGCCGAAGGGCTGGCTGCAGCCGATTGCCGATGCGGTTAAATTGATGTTTAAGGAAATTATTTTTCCAACGAAAGCCAATATTTATTTGTATTTTTTGGCGCCGATATTGGCGATTGCTCCTGCGATTGCGGTATGGGCAGTGATTCCTTTTGACGAAGGCATTTACGTGACGGATTTGGATATTAGTTTATTGTATGTGTTGGCGATTGGCTCAATTGGGGTTTATGGGATTATTTTGGCGGGCTGGGCTTCAAATTCAAAGTATCCCTTATTGGGCGCGTTGCGCAGTGCTTCTTTGATGGTTTCGTATGAAATTGTGATGGGTTTTGCGCTGGTAACGGTGGTGATGATTGCTGGCAGTGTGAATCTGAATACGATTGTTGAGATGCAAAAAGGCGGGATGCTGCACTGGTATTTCATTCCGCTATTTCCGATGATGATTGTGTTTTTTATTTCAGCATTAGTGGAAACAAATCGCGCCCCATTTGACGTAGTAGAGGGTGAATCCGAAATTGTGGGTGGCACACACGTAGAATATTCGGGAATGACATTTGCGGTGTTTTTCTTAGCCGAATACGCCAATATGATTTTGATGTCGGTGCTGGCAGTGGTGTTGTTTTTTGGTGGCTGGCATTCGCCATTTGAGAATATTGCGTATTTGGGCGCGGCATTTGCGTGGGTGCCAGGGATTATTTGGCTGCTCGCAAAAGCGGTGTTTTTTATGTTTTTGTATTTGTGGGTGCGCGCCACTTTTCCGCGTTTTCGATACGATCAAATTATGCATTTGTCGTGGAAAGTATTTTTACCCATGACCATTGTTTGGATTTTTGTGGTCGCATTGATGACCCAATTCCAACTTAAACCTTGGTTTTAGCAGGCAGGCAGAGGATGATAAAAAAGATTAAACAAATAGTCAAAACATTTACGTTGAGTGAATTGCGCACGGGGATGAAAATCACCGCGAAAGAATTGGTGAATAAAAAAATCACGGTGCAATTTCCCGAAGAAAGAACGCCAATTTCACCCAGATTTAGAGGCTTGCACGCCCTGCGTCGTTATCCAAATGGCGAAGAGCGTTGCATTGCTTGCAAATTGTGCGAGGCAGTTTGTCCCGCCAATGCGATTACGATTGAGTCGGAGATGCGCACAGACGGCACGCGCCGAACCACTCAGTATGACATTGATTTATTCAAATGTATTTTTTGTGGTTTTTGCGAGGAAGCCTGCCCCGTGGATGCGATTGTTGAAACGCAGATTTTTGATTATGCGTTTGAATCCAGAGACGGCAGTATTATCACCAAAGAGCGGTTGTTGGAAGTGGGCGATAAAAACGAGAAAACGATCAATCAAACCCAACTTGCAGATTCAAAATACAGGTAAATTATGACATTTGAGCAAATCCTTTTTTATACATTTTCGTTTTGGCTGGTGGCGAGTTCGTTGGCGATGATTTTTTCGCGCAATGCCGCTAAAGCCGTTTTGTTTTTGATTTTGGCATTTTTCTCGGTGGCGAGTATTTGGATTTTATTGCAAGCAGAATTTTTAGCCATTATTTTAATTTTGGTTTATGTCGGCGCAGTGATGGTGTTGTTTTTGTTTGTCATCAAAATGCTGAATATTGACAAATCCACTTTGCAGGCGAAATTTGCAGGCTATTTGCCGCTGGGTTTGGCGGTGGCAGTGATTGTGGCAGCGGAGATGATTTTGGTGTTAGGCGGAGCGCAATTTGGGCTGGAAGTGGTGGGCAGTCCTGCCTCACAGGCGGCAAACTATAGCAACATCACCGTTTTGGCGTTGCAACTTTATACCGATTATGTGTATCCGTTTGAGCTGGCGGCGGTGTTATTGTTGATTGCGATTATTGCGGCGATTACGCTGGTGCATCGCAATGAATTTCACCGCAAAAAACAATCCATTGCCGAGCAGGTGAATGTGCGCGCCAAAGACAGACTGCGGATTGTGGCAAATGTTTCACCAAACAAGGAGCAATCGTAATGGTCAGTTTGAGTGATTATTTAATTTTAAGCAGCATTATTTTTTGTATTGGTTTGGCAGGTATTTTCATCAATCGCACCAATATTATTACGTTGCTGATGTGTGTTGAGTTGATTTTGGCGGCGGTGAATACCAATTTTATTGCGTTTTCACATTTTCTCGGCAATGAAGCGGGGCAAATTTTTGTGTTCTTTATTTTGACGGTGGCAGCTGCTGAGGTGGCGATTGGGCTGGCGATTTTGACGTTGTTATTTAGAAATCAAGGCACGATTAACGTAGATATTGCAAGCAAGTTGAAGGGCTAAATGATGGAAAACTTTTATTTAATATTGGTGCTTGCGCCTCTTTTTGGGGCGATTATTGCTGGATTTTTTGGCACAATATTGGGGCGCGTGGCAACGCACAGCATTGCGATTTTGGGCGTGCTGATTTCCACTGTGTTGTCGTTGTATGTGTTTAATCATCACGTGCTTGAGCAGGGTGCGGTGTTTAATGAAAATATTTACACGTGGATGCAAATCGGCTCGTTGAGTATTCACGTGGGGTTTTTGGTGGATAATCTCACCGCGATTATGTTGGTGATAGTGTCTTTTGTGTCGCTGATGGTGCATATTTATACGATTGGTTATATGCGCGATGATGCAGGCTACACCAAGTTTTTTAGCTATATTTCGTTGTTTACGTTTGCGATGTTTATGCTGGTGATGAGCAATAATTTTATGCAATTGTTTTTCGGCTGGGAGGCGGTGGGTTTGGTGTCGTATTTGCTCATCGGTTTTTGGCATCACAAAGAAAGCGCGGTGACGGCAAATTTGAAGGCATTTTTAGTCAATCGGGTGGGTGATTTTGGCTTTTTGCTGGGGATTGCTTTGGTGTTAATGGTGTTTGGCACGCTGGATTATGTTGAGGTATTTAATCAATTAAGCCTGAGTTCGGAGATGCGTATTTTTGATGTTTCGGTGATTACGGTGATTTGTTTGCTGTTATTTGTGGGCGCTATGGGCAAGTCCGCACAAGTGCCGTTGCACGTTTGGTTGCCTGGTTCGATGGAAGGCCCGACCCCGATTTCAGCACTGATTCACGCCGCCACAATGGTGACCGCTGGTATTTTTATGGTGTCTAGAATGTCGCCGATGTTTGAGCTCAGCGAGGTGGCATTGACGGTTGTGATGGTGGTGGGGGCGATTACCGCACTATTTATGGGTTTGCTGGGGATTGTGCAAAACGACATTAAAAAAGTGGTGGCGTATTCAACTCTGTCGCAATTGGGTTATATGACAGTGGCGCTGGGTGTGAGTGCGTATTCGGTGGCAATTTTCCATTTGATGACTCACGCATTTTTTAAAGCGCTGTTGTTTTTAGGCGCGGGATCGGTGATTATCGCGATGCATCATCAGCAAGATATTCGAAAAATGGGCGGATTGCGCAAGAAAATGCCGATTACATATTGGACGGCGCTGATCGGCTCGCTCGCTTTGATTGGCTTCCCAGGGTTTTCGGGATTTTATTCCAAAGATATGATTATTGAAGCGGTGCATTTTTCCTCTCTGCCGTATGCGGATTGGGTGTATTACGCGGTGGTGGTGGGGGTGTTTATCACTGCTTTTTATTCGTTTAGAATGTTCTTTTTGGTGTTTCACGGACGCTCACGCGTGGATTCGCACACGGCAAAACATTTACACGAATCGCCGTATTCCATTACTTTTCCATTAATCGCGCTGGCCATTCCATCGGCACTGATCGGGTTTTATACGATTGATCCGATGTTGTTTAATGGCTGGCTGGACAATGCCATTACCGTTGCCGCAAATCATACTTCGGTGGCGAGTTTGAAGGGCGAATTCCACGGCGCGCTGGCGATGATTTCGCACGCAGTGCAAACCCTGCCATTTTGGATGATGATCGGCGGCATTGTTGCTGCTTGGGTATTTTCACTGCATAAAACGCAGTGGGCAGATTGGGTGCAGCGCAAATTTCACCGCACGAATTATGTGCTGGAATCGCTGTATGGTTTTGATCGTTTGAATGAAATTGTGTTTGTCGGCGGGATTAAAAAACTGGGTAATTTTTTGTGGAAAGTGTCCGACACCACGCTGATTGACACAATGCTGGTGAATGGCAGTGCGCGATTTGTCGGCTTTGTCGGATCAATTGTGCGACCGATTCAAACAGGCTACGTGTATCACTATGCCTTTTTTATGATTGTTAGTTTGCTGATTATTCTCACGTGGGTGTTGTTTTTTGGCGACAATCCACTTATTCATAAAGAGCCTTAAATTATGGAACAAATGCTATTAAGTGTCTTAATTTGGCTCCCAATTTTGGGCGGTGGGCTGGTGATTTTGCTGGGCAATCAGCGTGCAAATACCGTGCGTTGGGTGAGTGTGGCAATTTCTATTTTGGTGTTTATGTTGTCGCTTTCGCTCTACACGGGGTTTGACAGCAGCACGCATTTGATGCAATTTGTGGAGCGCACTTCGTGGATTTCGTATTTTAATATTTACTATCATCTTGGCGTGGATGGGATTTCAATGCCGCTGATTATTCTCACCACGTTTTCCACGATTTTGGTTTTGATTGCGGGCTGGGGCTCTATCAATCGCAGAGTGGCGCATTATATGGCGGCTTTTTTGATGATGGAAGGCTTGATTATCGGCGTGTTTTCAGCGCTTGACGGCATTTTGTTTTATGCTTTTTGGGAGGCTTCGTTGATTCCGATGTTGCTGATTATTGGCGTTTGGGGCGGTGACAATCGGGTTTATGCGGCGGTTAAATTCTTTTTGTATACCTTTTTGGGATCGGTATTTATGTTGGTCTCGTTGATTTATATGGCCAACAAAGGCGGCTCATTTTCCATTCTTGATATGCATAATTTAGAACTGACGCTGACTGAGCAAAGTTATATATTTTGGGCATTTTTTATGGCGTTTGCGGTCAAAGTGCCGATGTTTCCTGTGCATACTTGGCTGCCCGATGCGCACGTTCAAGCGCCGACGGGTGGCTCGGTGATTTTGGCAGCGATTATGTTGAAAATGGGCGGTTATGGATTTTTCCGTTTTTCGTTGCCCATTACGCCCGATGCGTCGTTAGAATTTTCAGATGTGATGATTGTGCTTTCACTCATCGCCATTGTGTATATTGGCTTTGTCGCGCTGGTGCAACGCGATATGAAAAAACTCATTGCCTATTCGTCCATTTCACATATGGGCTTTGTCACTTTAGGTATTTTTGCCTTATTTTTAGCCTATCAGCCAGACAATCCGAACGGCGCTTTATTGGGACTTGAGGGCGCAATGGTGCAAATGATTTCCCACGGATTTATTGCGGCGGCGATGTTTTTGGTGGTCGGTGTGTTGTATGATCGGCTGCATTCCAGAGAGATTTCTACTTACGGCGGGGTGATTAATTCTATGCCAAAATTCACCGCATTTGCCGTTTTGTTTGCGATGGCAAATGCTGGATTGCCTGCCACTTCGGGTTTTGTCGGAGAATTTATGGTGATTTTAGGCGTGGTGCAAGCCAATATTTGGTATGCCATTTTAGCCGCCAGCACGTTGATTATTGGCGCGGCGTATACTTTGTGGATGGTGAAGCGGGTATTTTGGGGCAAAATTACCAATCCAGCGGTGGCAACTTTGAGCGATATTAACGGCCGTGAGTTTTTCATTTTGAGCGTGTTGGCGTTGGCAGTCTTGATTATGGGCGTGTATCCGCAAGGCGTGGTGGAAGTGATGCATCAGTCCATTGATCATTTAATGCATCAAGCCCTAACTTCTAAATTGTGAGCGCAGCTATGATTCAGCCCCTAAATCCCCCTTCGTTTGATATTGCTTCTTTGTCCATTGCCCTGCCTGAGATTTTTTTGCTCAGCGCGATTGTGGTGATTTTGTTGCTGGATTTGGTGCTGGTCAAAGCCTTCAAGCAAGTGACTTATTATTTGACGCAACTGAGTTTGTTGATTACTGGCGCGCTGGCATTTAATTTAATCGGTCAGCCTGAAATCACCATTTTTAGCGATACTTTTATATTGGACAATGTGGCATCAGTGTTTAAAACATTTATGGCGGGGGCGACGATGGTGGCGATGGTGTATTCGCGTCATTATTTGATTCAACACAAATTGTTCAGAGGCGAGTATTTTGTGTTGGTGTTGTTCGCGTTGCTGGGCATGATGGTGATGGTTTCTGGCTATAGTTTGCTGACTTTGTATTTGGGTTTGGAAATTCTTTCCTTGTCGCTTTATACTTTAATCGCCATTGCACACAAACGCTCGAGTGCGGTAGAGGCAGCGCTTAAATATTTTGTGCTGGGCGCGATTGCTTCGGGTCTGTTGCTCTACGGAATGAGTATGGTTTATGGCATCAGCGGCAGTTTAAATATCAGCGAAATTGCCACGTTTGCCGCCAGTGCAGAACTGGCGTCGCGCGAGTTGTTGATTCTTAATTTTGGGCTGGTATTTTTGGTGATTGGCATTGCGTTTAAATTGGGCGCTGTGCCATTTCATATGTGGGTGCCTGACGTGTATGAAGGCTCGCCAACGTCGGTGACTTTGTTTTTATCCACCGTGCCAAAAATCGCCGCTGTGGCAATGTTGGTGCGGTTATTGGTGGATGGATTGGGGGCGATGCACGCGTATTGGGGCGATTTATTTTTGATGCTGGCATTGTTGTCAATCGCGCTCGGCTCGGTGGTGGCTTTGATGCAAACTAACATTAAACGGATGTTGGCATATTCTACGATTTCTCACGTTGGTTTTATTTTGCTGGGCTTTGTGACAGGCGTGATTACGGGCTATAGTGCGGCGGTGTTTTACGTATTTGTTTATGTTTTGATGAGTTTGGCGGCGTTTGGGATGATTATTTTATTGAATAAAAAAGGCTTTGAAGCGGATCAAATTTCTGATTTTAAAGGCCTGAGCAAGCACTCGCCGTGGTTTGCGCTGATGATGCTGCTGACGATGTTATCGATGGCGGGCGTGCCACCGCTGATTGGGTTTTATTCTAAGTTTTTTATTCTGCAACAAGTGTTGGCGAGTGGGCAAGTGCTGGTGGCAGTGATTGCGGTGATTTTTGCGGTGATCAGTGCGTATTATTATTTGCAAATTATCCGCGCGATGTATTTTGATAAATCTGAGAAAACGATTGATATTGTCGCGCCGATGGATATGCAACTCGTGCTTTCTGTCAATGCGGTTTTACTGTTGGCGATTGGGTTATTCCCTGATTATTGGCTGAAATTAGCGGTGTCATTGTTTGCTTAATTTTTTTTATTTGATTGTGCAAAGTCAGAAAAATCTTCATTAAAAACGCATCATAATCTGGCGATTTGGCTAAGTATTGTGAATGGCAATCGCGCCCATTTCAGCGGTTTTTTTCCAAGTATGTCCGTAAATCACTTCATACGTGGCGGGCAGTTTTCCGTCTTTTCGGTAGCATTCGTAGAATTGAATCATTTGCTGAAATTTGGTTTTTCCCGTGAGTGTTTTGGCGCGATTATTCACTGTTTGCGCGCCAATAGATTTTAAATCACGCATCAAATCAATCACGTTTTGATAAGTCAGCGTCAGAATTTCCATCTCCATTACAGGATTTTGAAAGCCAGTTTGGAGCAATTTATCGCCAATAATATGCATATCGCTAAAATGATTCACGTGCGCTTGATTGTCCAGCGCCGCCCAACTTTTTTTAAGCTCTTTGAGTGTGTCAGGGCCAAAAGTAGAAAATAGCAACAGCCCGTCATTTTTCAGCACCCGAAATGATTCTTGCAATAACGTGTCAAGATCGGGACACCACTGCATCATCAAACTAGAAATAATCACATCCGCACTCTGATCGCGAAAGGGCAATTGATACGCATCGGCGCAAATTTTGTGCGTCGCGGAATTATGCGCCAACGCGAATTTGGCAAAATCTAGGCAGATTAATTGCGCCTTTGGATAGCGCGTTTTTAGGTGCTGACTGAGCAGTCCCGTGCCCGCGCCGAGCTCAATAATTACCGCGGGCTGCGTGGCGATGACGTTGAGTTTTTCATTCACACGGCGGGCAATTTCCTTTTGCAAAACTGCCATTTGGTGATATCGATCGGCGGCTGCGTTAAACGCGATTTTTATTTGAGATGCTATTTGAGACATTGTGCCACCCGAGCGCTAATGCGCTGCATCAATTGCGAATAGTGGCGCGCTCCCGAGGGGATATTTTGCCCCAGCAAATCAATTCGTGCGCTGTTAATTTTGATGTTTTCGGATAATAAATACAGGTGTTTTTGGGTCATCTCTTGAGCGCCTAATAAACAATGAATGCGTTGGTTTTTGAGGATTTTTTTGGCGCGCAAAATGCGGTAAATACTGAGTTTTTCGCCGTGAAATTTGCTCACAGTCAGCCGATTTTGCAACTGATTTTCAGCGATAAAATAATGTAGCGCATTGGAAAACGTCGCCATTTTTGTGGTTTGATACGCAGACAAATTTTGTTTGATGAGATTTGATAATTGGCTTAATTGGGTTTGCAGACGCGCATTATTTTGCTGATAAATGGCACTATTTTCGGTGTCCAATTGAATCAGTTTTTGGGTCAAAGCACGCGCAAAGATTTGCATATTTTGAATATTGAGCCACAAATGATAATGGGGCTTTTTGGCTGAGTGGTGCAAAATTATGCCGTCCAAATTTGCAATTATCAGCTGTTTATTCGGCGCAACAGTGGACAATATTTTGTGCAAACTGGACTCAAAATTAGGATGAATACTGACGATCAAATCAGCGCGGCTGATGTGTTTTAATTGCGAGGGTTTGAGGTGTGCGTGATGCGGTAATTGCGCGGTATTGAATAACAAAATCGGCGGATTGAGCGAGTGCGTGAGCGCGCTGACGATGCTATGAATTGGGCGGATAGTGGCAACGATATTGACATTTGCGCCAACAGAATGCGACAGAAACATCAAAATACCAAAAGTCAAAATACCAGCAGTCAAAATACCAAAAGTCATTCGTAAAATCATTTGAAAAATTATAGGGAGTTTTGTTTTTTAATGGCGACAAATAAAAATCGCGCGCCTCGGAGCTGGATGCCCTTCAATCGTGAGATTTGGATTGTTCGTTTGCAGAAAATCTTTGAGCGATGCACTATTGTCGCCGATCCACTCGGTAGCGCGTTGTTCCTCAATACTGGTTTGATTTTCATCCACTAATTTGACCGATTGAAAGCCCGCGGTGTTTAGCCAATTTTGCACTGTGCGCGTGCTCGGCAGGTGCCAAACATTGCGCATTTTGGCATAACGATCCGTGGGAATCAGACAATCGCCGTGTTGTGCGTCAATAATCAACGTCTCCAAAATCAACTCGCCATCGCGTTTGAGCAAGCCTTTGAGTTGGCGCAAATGCACATTTGGATCGCGCTGATGATACAACACGCCCATTGAAAAAATCGTATCAAACACGGGCGAATTTTCTACCGCCTCCAATCGCAGTGGCAAAATAAACGCATTCAGCGGGTGTTGAATCAGGGTTTTAATCGCCTGAAATTGATAATTAAACAGCAAAAAAGGCTCAACGCCCAGTGCTAGTTTTGCCCCCGCCAGCGCCATTTGAAGGGTGAAATAGCCATTTCCCGCGCCGACATCTAAAACGGTTTTATTGTGTAGCGTGCGAATGTGCGGTGTCAGTCGTTGCCATTTTAAATCGCCGCGCCATTCGCTTTCAATCGCCAGCGTATTGATTCGAAACGGACCTTTGCGCCACGGGATAAATGTTTGCAGTGATTGTTTGAGCGTGCTTTGATGAATGCGAGGCGTGGTAATTTGAAGGTAGGGGTTTTGGAATGAAAGCGTGCCTTTGGGGTGTTTTTCAATGGCGCGTAGTGCCTCGTCCCATTTGGCGAAGTTGCGATTTTTGACTTGCCACGCGAGACGTGCATTGTGCGTGAGTTTGCGCACAAATTCTGCGGGCAGTGGTGCGGAAATAGCGCAATCGCAATGGGTTAAAAAATCCTCTGTCATTTGTTTAATAAAAAAATCGTCAAAAATAAGTAGTATAAAATACGCGCCCACAGGAGAATTTTACCTTTATTAGGAGAAGTTAAAAATGATGATAAAAATTTTAAATTTTATGGCGGTATTGTTGCTGTCAATGAGTGTTACGGCGGGCGGAGACGACAGAGACACGATGCCAATTGAGGCGTTGGATTCGTTTAAACCCATCACTCAGGAAAATCAACAACCTGTGGCGGATTATCAAAATCTTGCTAACGATATGTTGTTTAGCGAGCAGCCAAAAACTAAGGCAGTTAAAAAAGATGAGCCAGTGAAAAAGGTTGAAACAACCCAATCAGCCAACACCACTGAAAAATCTCAGCCTAACAAAACCCTTGACACGATGAAACCGACAGAATCAGTCAAATCAGAGCCGATGCAAACAACCCCTGAAAAAATGCAGGTCGCTCAGCCAACTGAAACCACTCAGCCGATGAAAACTGAAGCGGTCGAGTCAAATCAAGTTAAAAAAGTGACTGAAAAATCGGTGAAAAAAATGGATAAAAAGACCGTGAAAACAGTCAAGCCAGCAACGAAAGCAACGAAAGAAGTCACGAAAGCAACCAAAGAAGTGGCAAAATCGGCGAGCACCACGACTGAAAAAGCCACTAAAACCATTCCCGAGCATATAGAATCCATTGCAAATTCGGTGTATGAAACTTGCGAAGACACGTTTGAATCCGACAGCGTATTAGTGCAATGGAGTTGCGTGTTTGGTTTGGGTCTTTTGGTATTCTAGTGATTGTGAGCTAAATCCTAGTTTTACCATTGTTAAATAAAACCCCTAATTTGCCAGTCAGATTAGGGGTTTTTTGTGGGCTAAAACTCAAATCGCGCTCAAAAAAAACAACGCTTTAAACCAGAATTGAACATTGTGAATTGGTGCAAATGCTAGTTTTTAGGCACTAAATGGGCGATTAATTGCACCCATTCAAATCACAAAACGCAACCTTTCAATTTCATTCAATCCCACTTAAATTCCACTTAAATTTTTAAACTTCAAGCAAAGATTGGATTTTCTGCTCAAGTTTGTTTTCCACAATTTTGATGTATTCGTCTGTGGTTTTTTGAATCAACTCTTCGGCTTTGCGCGCCGCATCTTCTGAGATTTCTTTTTCTTTGAGCAATTCTTTAAAATCAGAATTTGCATCGCGCCGAATATTGCGAATCGCCACTTTGGAATGCTCCGCCTCATCTTTGACAATTTTGACAAAATCACGTCGCCGCTCTTCCGTCAGCGCTGGCAGTGGAATGCGCATCACATCGCCCATCGTTTGCGGGTTGAGTCCTAAATCAGAAGTCATAATGGCCTTTTCAATCAAGCGCACCATATTTTTTTCCCACGGCGTGACTTTGAGCGTTCTGGCATCTTCAGCCACAATATTGGACACCTGCGAAATCGGCACATTTGAGCCGTAATATTCCACTTGAATTTGATCCAGCAATGACGGATGGGCGCGACCCGCTCGGGTTTTGCTCAGGCTATTTTCTAAGGCGCTGATGGTTTTTTCCATCCGCGTTTTGGCGTCTGTTTGAATGTCGTTTAGCATAGTTTATTTCCTGATAATAGTGCCTAAAGAATGACCTTTTAAAATATTTGCCAGCGTGTTGACGTCGTCAAACATACTGAATACGCAAATCTCTAATTGATGATCGCGACACAGCGCAAACGCTGCGGTGTCCATAATTTGTAAATTTTTGCTGATTGCCTCGTCAAAACTCAAGTTTTGATAACGCGTGGCGGCTGGATTTTTAACGGGATCATCCGAATACACGCCATCCACTTTGGTGGCTTTAAACACAATATCTGCCTCAATTTCAATCCCGCGCAGTGCCGCCCCCGTGTCGGTGGTAAAACAAGGACTGCCCGTGCCTGCGGAAAAAATCACCACAGTGCCCTGCGAAAGTGCCGCTTTGGCGCGCTGATAATCCACGGGATCGCACACTCCGCCACCGATCGGAAAACCCGACATTACCAGCGTTTGCAGATTATTTTTTTGACAAACATCGGCAATCGCCAGCGCGTTAATCACTGTGGCAAGCATTCCCATATGATCGCCAGTCACTGTATTTATGCCTATTTTTGCAAGTTCAGCCCCTCTGAAAATATTGCCACCGCCGACCACAATCCCGATCTCAACATTTTGCGCACGCACCGATTGAATAATGCGGACAATTTTAGTGAGCATTTCGGGATCAATGGTGTGATTTGAGTTGGACAAAGCCTCGCCACTGAATTTGAGTAAGATGCGCTGATACATATTTAGTTTAAAAAAAGTCAAAGAGAATAATTTTACAGTGCGCTGGCTTTATAATTAATCCTTTGTCTTAAGAGTTTTAAAACGATGAATTCAATCAGTATTCGGGGTGCCAGAGTCCATAATTTGAAAAATATTGATGTGGAAATTCCACGCGATAAATTGGTGGTGATTACGGGATTATCAGGTTCGGGCAAGTCATCGCTAGCGTTTGATACGATTTATGCCGAAGGGCATCGGCGTTATGTTGAGTCACTTTCCACTTATGCGCGCCAATTTTTGTCGTTGATGGAAAAGCCCGATGTGGATCATATTGAAGGACTTTCGCCTGCGATTTCGATTGATCAAAAAGCCACTTCGCACAATCCGCGCTCAACAGTCGGCACGGTGACTGAGATTTATGATTATTTGCGGTTGTTATTTGCGCGCGCTGGCGTGCCACAATGTCCCGAGCATCAAACCGATTTAGTGGCGCAAACGGTGTCACAAATGGTCGACAGCATTATGGAATTGCCCGAGGGTGAGAAAATTATGTTGCTTTCGCCGATTGTTCAAAATCGCAAAGGCAGCCACCAAAAACTTTTGAGCGAATTATTGCACCAAGGATTTTTGCGCGCCCGAGTGGATGGCGAGATTGTGTTGCTGGGCGAGATTGAGCCACTCAATGGCAAAGTGCATCACAATATTGAGATTGTGGTGGATCGGCTCAAAGTGCGGCGCGATATTGTGGCGCGTTTGTCGGAGTCGCTGGAAACTGCGTTGAATTTGAGCGCGGGACTGGTGCGGATTGCCCCGATGGATGAAGCATCAACGCTGGAAGAACTGACTTTTTCTGCCAAATTTTCGTGCATTGAATGCGGCTATTCGCTGGACGAATTAGAGCCGCGTTTGTTTTCGTTTAATAATCCCGTGGGCGCGTGCGAGCGTTGCGATGGACTGGGGATTAGAGACACATTTGATGAAAATAAAGTGGTGGCAAATCCTGAGCTGAGTTTGGCGGAGGGGGCGATTTACGGCTGGGGTCGGGCGAATGCGTATTTTTACCAAATGCTGAATGCTTTGGCGCATTATTATGGGTTTAGTTTGGACACACCGTTTGCTGAGTTGAGCGATGAAGCGCGACAGGTGGTTTTATACGGCAGTGGCAAAGAAAAAATTGATTTTTCTGAAATCCAATCCCCGCGCGGCTGGAGCAGCAAACCCAAGGTTTTTGAGGGGGTAATTCCTAGAATGATGCGCCGTTATGAAGAAAGTGAAATGCGCTCGGTGCGGGACGAATTGGCGCGCTACGTGGTGAGTAAAGATTGCGACAGTTGCGATGGCGAGCGGCTGAATGTGGCAGCGCGGAATGTGTTTATTGCGCAATATAATCTGTCGAATATTACCAAATTGTCCATTGATAGCGTGTGTCATTTTTTCAAACATTTGACGCTTGAGGGCGCGCGCGGCAAGATTGCTGACAAAATTTTAAAGGAAATTATCCAACGTTTAGAATTTTTAATGAATGTGGGGCTGGGTTATTTAAGCCTCAATCGTCGTTCCAATACGCTTTCGGGAGGCGAGGCGCAACGCATTCGTTTGGCGAGTCAAATCGGCGCTGGTTTGGTTGGCGTGCTGTATGTGCTGGATGAGCCATCCATCGGTTTGCATCAACGAGACAATCAAAAATTGTTGAATACATTAGTATATTTGCGCGATTTGGGCAATACCGTGATTGTGGTGGAACACGACGAAGAAGCCATTCGGCAGGCGGATTATGTGTTGGATATTGGCCCGATGGCTGGCATTCACGGCGGTGAAATTAGTGCGGCTGGCACACCTGAAGAAGTCTGCAACAATCCTAATTCACTCACGGGTGATTATTTGAGCGGTCGTAAATGCATTGAAATTCCAACCGAGCGCAAATCCGCCACTCAATGGCTGCACCTCAAAGGCGCATCTGGCAATAATTTACATCAAGTAGATTTGGAGATTCCAATCGGTGTGCTGACTTGCGTCACGGGGGTTTCTGGTTCGGGCAAATCCACGTTGATTAACGACACATTGTATGCATTGGCAGCACAGGCACTCAATCGCGCCCAAACCATTGCCGCACCGTATCAATCTATTGAGGGTTTGGACGCGCTGGACAAAGCGGTGAATATTAACCAAAATCCCATCGGACGCACGCCGCGCTCAAATCCAGCCACTTATACGGGGATATTTTCGTTGGTGCGTGAATTGTTTTCGCAAACTTTGGAGGCGCGTTCTCGGGGTTATAAAATGGGTCGGTTTAGTTTTAATGTCAAAGGCGGGCGTTGTGAGGCGTGTAAAGGCGACGGGCTGATTAAAGTGGAAATGCATTTTTTGTCCGATATTTATGTTTCGTGCGATGTGTGTAGCGGACGGCGTTACAATCGTGAAACGCTGGAGATTTTTTACAAAGGCAAAACCATCGCGCAAGTGCTGGATATGACGATTGAGCAGGCGTATGCGTTTTTTGAGCCGATTCCAAAAATTAAACAAAAATTGCAAACGCTGATGGATGTCGGGCTGTCTTATATTACTTTGGGGCAAAATGCGACCACGTTTTCAGGCGGTGAAGCGCAACGCATTAAACTCGCCAAAGAGCTCTCTAAAACCGACACGGGGCAGACTTTGTATGTGCTTGACGAGCCGACTACGGGGCTGCATTTCCACGACATTAAACAATTGCTAATGGTGATTATGCGCCTGCGCGATCAGGGCAATACGATTGTGATTATTGAGCACAATTTAGACGTGGTCAAAACTGCGGATTGGGTGGTGGATTTGGGGCCTGAGGGCGGCGACAAAGGCGGAGAGATTATTGCATTTGGCACACCTGAGCAGGTGGCGTGCGCTAAAAAATCTTACACAGGGCAATATTTAAAAACGTATCTTGCTAGCAAAGTTGTTTAAAAAAGTTGTTTGAAAAAATCAGTTTAAAAAAAGCGGTTCCGCAAAGAAAAAAAAGTCGTTTAAAAATACACGCTCAAAAAAATGCAAATGCACTCTTAAAAAATCGCATCAAAACTGTAACAAACAAGATTTAACAAATAATATTTAAAAAACCGCACTCAAAAAAAACAACGCTTAAAAATCGTCCTTAAAAACTCACATCCAGTATTTGCTCAGGCAATCCCGAGATTTTTAACTGGGTCATTGAATAGATATTTTCTGTGTCGTTTTTGGTTTGCTTAATCAGCACAGGCAAGTAGTGATGCTTTGGTGAAAAATACGCGCTCAAACTCCGATTTTTTTTGATGGACACCCGATCTATTCTGATGATTGGCACTAATTCATTGTTGATGCTCATTTCACCCGCGGACTCTCTGTGGTAAATTTCTTGCGCAATAGACTCACCGTTTGCCAGCTGATAAACAAATTTTTGTTGGGTTGGATTTTGCGCCAAATCGTGTGACAGTGCCAAAAATATGCTGAGTGAATCCACAATATTACCAGGCTTGGTTTGCCAAACAATCGGCCGTGGTTGTAATCTGGTGGCAGTGGATTTGACTAAATTTTGTTTTGAATCCAGCGTAATGGCGTAATCTTTTTTATAATTTTTGTCTTTTTTCTCAACGATGCGATAGTTTAGGCTGTTGACGCCTTGCTCATTGAGTGCAAAAGTGCTGCGTGCTTTGATGGAATAATCCACAAAAAATGACGCCAATCCTGTGGTTTGAGCATCCGAAGTGTAGGAGAATTGCGCATTTTGAATGGTGAGCGTTCGGTGGTCTTTGGCGACTGGAAAGCCCCCCATCGACAGTTGATATTGCGCCTCGTGGGCAGGCAGTAGCAGGGCATACGCGGTGTTGAATCCGAATAGCGTTGCCAGCAGAATTGCGTATTTTGTGATTGCGTATTTCGTCATTGAATATTTTGTCGTCGTGTGCTTTATTGTTGTTGTTCTCATTGTTGTTCTCATTGTTTGTCTCATTGTTTTTCTCCGTCTAAAATTACATTCCCATCGCTTAATTTTAGGCGATTTTGGGAAAACCATTGAATCACGCGCGGATAGAGTTTGTGCTCTTCAATCAGCACGCGTTTTGCGAGCGATTGCGCGGTGTCATTTTGCTTAATTTCAACCACGCATTGGGCGATTATCGCGCCACCGTCCAGTGTTTCAGTGACAAAATGCACGCTGGCACCGTGGATTTTCTCGCCCGCTTCAATTGCCCGCTGGTGGGTGTTTAGCCCTGGAAATTTGGGCAATAAAGAGGGGTGAATATTGAACATTTTGCCTAAATATTTTTGGGTAATTTGAGTGCTTAAAATGCGCATAAATCCTGCCAAAATCACAATTTCTGGGCGATACTCGTCAATCGTTTTTGTCAGCAAAGCATCAAAATCTTCACGCTTTAAAAAATCTCGGTGATTGATGACGCGCGTGGGAATCCTAGATTTTTGCGCGCGCTCAAGTCCGTAAGCGTTTGGATTGTTGCTAATCACACAACGGATATTTAGGCGGATATTGAGCGCATTGTCAATCATTGACTGCAGATTTGAGCCATTGCCAGAAATTAAAATCACTCCGTTTAACATTTTTAAATGGTAATTTGAGTGCCAGTATTGTGCACAATTTTGCCAATCAGCCACGCGCGCTCGCCTTGATTTTGCAAATGCTCAATGGTTTGGGCGCTGTGCTGTGCTGACACCACCACCACCATTCCCACGCCACAATTAAACACCCGATACATCTCGCGCATTTCAACCTCGCCCTGTGTTTGAAGCCAGCGAAACAGCTCGGGCAATTGCCACGATTTGGCGTCCAATTTTGCGCTCAGCGAAGCGGGCAATACGCGCGGGATATTCTCCAATAATCCACCGCCAGTAATATGCGAGATGGCGTGCACAGGCACTTTTTCAAGTAGCGAGAGGATGGAATTGACGTAAATTTTGG
Source organism: uncultured Piscirickettsiaceae bacterium (assembly GCA_964603245.1). Taxonomy (GTDB): domain Bacteria; phylum Pseudomonadota; class Gammaproteobacteria; order PS1; family Pseudothioglobaceae; genus CAZRUL01. Next base: position 19,742 of record CAZRUL010000002.1, on the reverse strand, counting down.
TCGGCTCAATCAAAGCGCTGAGTTGTGCTTCGGTCGGTTTGGCGCGTTTGAGGATTTGGCGAATCAACGAATAGCCATTTGAATGCGGCCCCGAGGAGGCGAGTGCGATAATATGGTCGCCGCGCGTGACTTTTGAGCCGTCAATAATTTTGTGTTTGTCCACAATGCCGACGCAAAAGCCCGCCAAATCGTAATCTTTGCCCTGATACAATCCTGGCATTTCCGCCGTTTCGCCGCCAATCAGTGCGCAACCTGCTTGTTTGCAGCCCGTTCCAATGCCTGAAATCACCGCGATTGCGAGCTCAGTATCGAGTGCGCCCGTTGCATAATAATCCAGAAAAAACAAAGGTTTAGCGCCTTGAACGATGAGATCATTGACACACATTGCCACCAAATCAATGCCGATGGTGTCGTGCTTTTGGGTCATTTGCGCCACTTTGAGTTTAGTGCCAACCCCATCTGTGCCAGAAATCAACACGGGGTTTTGATAGTCGCCAATCGGCAATTCAAACATCGCGCCAAATCCGCCCAAACCCGCTAAAACCCCAGGAATTGTAGTGGATTTTGCAATCGGTTTGATTTGGTCAATCAGTGCGTTGCCCTTGCTAATATCTACCCCAGATTCTTGGTAAGTGAGTGATGACATCTTGGTTTTTCCGTATAATTTATTGATATTTTTTGCACGCAAAATGGCAAGCAAAACACCCCACACTTCCCCGTTTTATTGGTCAAATCTGCCGAATGCGCTTTCAATTTTGCGTATTATTTTAACAGTCCCAATTATCATCACTTTATTAAATCAGCACTATTTTTGGGCCATTGTTTTATTTTTAATCGCAGGTATTACCGATGCGTTGGACGGCTGGATTGCCAAACGCTTTTCGTTTCAAACCCGTTTGGGGTCTATTTTGGATCCGATGGCGGATAAATTATTGCTGGTGAGCAGTTTTATTACGTTATTTATCGTCGGATTGTTGCCAGGCTGGCTGTTGGCTTTGATATTTTTACGCGATGTGATGATTGTGGCGGGCACGGTGGGGTATTTTTTGGGGGGAAATGCGTTGAAAGATGACTTGCTCACGCCCTCAAATCTGTCCAAAATCAACACCGCGCTGCAGATTATTTTGGTGTTGTTTTTGATGCTGGAACAACTCTATCCCGTGTTGCAACAAGGCAGCGCGATTTTCTTTATCGTGGTGGCAACCTCAACTGTGCTCAGCGGTGCGGATTATGTTTGGCTGTGGGTTAAGCAGGTGATTTTGCAAGAAAGATCCAAATGAGTCAGCTCGGTTTGCATTTTGGGCTGCACGCGCCTTTATTATTGTCCAATTTTGTGGGCGCTCAAAACCAGCAGATTGTGGATTTTATTGGGCAATTATTGCCACCGCATAAAGACGCAAATAAAGGCGCAAATAAAGACGTAAATTCTGCCACTGTGGTTTATATTTCGGGGGCAAAATCCAGCGGTAAAACGCATTTATTGCAGGGATGTGCGCGCGCGGCTTTGATGCAAAATTTGCGTGCGATTTATTTGGATTGTCGACACAACCCGCCGTCTCAAACTTGGGAGGATTTAGCGCTGGCGGACTGGGTGTGTTTGGATAATATTGAGTGTTTAAGCCTCAAACAGCAACAAAATCTGTTTAATTTTTACAATCATCAGGCACACACTTCGCATCAATTAATTCTCAGCAGTTCGGTGATTCCCAGCGAATTAACAGGGCTAAATGATCTCAAAACACGACTGGCTTTGGCGGTCAATTTTTCACTGGAGCGTTTGAGCGATGCGACAAAAAAGCGCATTATTCAACGCAAAATGGCAGTGCGAAATCTCATCATAACGGATCAAATTTATGGGTATTTATTTGCACATTATTCGCGTGATTTGGCAGTGTTGCTCGGTGCGATTGAGGCATTAGACGTCGCTTCTTTGCA
>CAZRUL010000002.1:0-17707 GCA_964603245.1 uncultured Piscirickettsiaceae bacterium | reverse complement strand
AGTGGCTTTTTAAAGATTGATTTTTAAGGTTTTCGGCGAAATTTAAAATGCACAATCGTTGGCATCAGTTGTGAAAAAGGCAGATTTTCAAAGTGCTGATAGGTTTGTTTGATGAGATTTACTAAATGAAAAATATTGCTAATATCGCCCTTAACTTTTCCTTTATTTTTCTCTTTAATTTTCCCCTCAGTTTGATTGATAATTTCTTGCAAAGCGAGCAATCCGCCCATTTTAATTTTTGCCTGCTGGCTCACAGTGAGATTGGTTTGATGATGTGTGCCCAGCGCAAAATTGCTATTTGAGCGTAAATTTTGATACAAAGATTGGCATTGTTGCGAGGCATTTTGCAGCAAACAGGTGCCAAATTCTTTTTCCGCCAAACAGTCTTTAGAGCTCAATTCACAGCCACATTTGCCGCTTAAAATAATTTGTGAAAAAGGGCAGGCGTGGTGTTGATTTTGAGTATTTGGCATAAAATAGGTTGCGTTTTAGAGGGCGGTATTTTGCAAAATTTAGCAATTATAATGCCTGCTTTGATTGTAGCATTGGACATTGTATGAATTATCTTCCGATTTTTATTGATATTACGCAAAAATCTTGTTTGGTGGTGGGCGGTGGCGACATTGCGCTGCGCAAAATTCAGTTGTTATTGCGTGCTGGGGCGCGGGTTGTGTGTGTTGCAAAAACGTGCTGCGAGGGCGTTGAAACATTGGCACGTCAAACCAAAATCCAATACATTCAGCGCGAATTTGAACCCAGCGATATTGCATCTCAGGTGTTAATTGTGTCCGCAACGGATGATAAATCGCTCAATCAGCAGGTTTCTGAATTGGCAAATGCGGCGAATATTCCAGTGAATGTGGTGGATTCGCCTGATTTGTGCGGGTTTATTATGCCTTCAATTGTGGATCGCTCGCCTTTGATTATTGCGATTTCCTCGGCGGGCAAAGCACCCGTGTTGGCGCGGTTGATTCGGGCAAAATTGGAGAGCACCATTCCGCACGCTTACGGCAAATTGGCGCAATTGGCGGGCGATTTTAGAGCGCAGGTGAAGGCAAAATTTGCGCGCATTGAAGATCGGCGTTATTTTTGGGAAAAGATATTTTCAGGCAGTGTGGCAGAAAAAGTATTTTCGGGAAAATTGACGGAGGCAAAAGCGGATTTGCACGCTGAATTAGAAAGTAGTGATGCCAGCAAAATGGGCGAGGTTTATTTGGTCGGCGGCGGCCCAGGGGATCCCGATTTGCTCACGTTTAAGGCGTTGCGTTTGATGCAGCAGGCAGACGTGGTTTTATACGACAGATTGATTTCAAAGGACATTATGGATTTGGTGCGGCGCGATGCTGAGCTGATTTATGTGGGCAAAGAGCGCGATAATCACACGGTGGCGCAGGGCGATATCAATCAATTGTTGGTGGATTTGGCAAAACAAGGGCGGCGCGTTTGTCGTTTAAAAGGCGGCGATCCGTTTATTTTTGGACGCGGCGGGGAAGAGATTGAAACTTTGGCAGAAAATGGCGTGCCGTTTCAAGTGGTGCCAGGAATTACCGCTGCTTCGGGCTGTTCGGCGTATTCGGGGATTCCGCTGACACATCGAGATTATTCGCAATCCTGTCGTTTTGTGACGGGACATTTAAAAGATGGCAGTATGAATTTGCCGTGGAATGAATTGGTGGTTGAGCAACAAACGGTGGTTTTTTATATGGCATTGATGGGGGTGAAATATTTGTCCGAGCAACTCATCGCACACGGAATGCGCACCGATATGCCCGTGGCACTGGTGGAAAAAGGCACTACGCCCGAGCATAAAGTGTATGTGACGACTTTGGCGGAATTGCCCACGCTGGTTGAAAATACAACTATTCACGCCCCGACTTTGATTATTGTTGGCGAAGTGGTGAAGTTGCGGGAAAAATTAAACTGGTTTCAATAATTTAATGATTCAAAAAAGCACGTAAAAAATCATTTAAAAAACGTTGCCAGTGGGTTTTTAAATGAATGAATTTTGCGTGATTTTTTGCAAGTCAAATTGAAATTAATTGATGTTGGGAAATACTTTTTTGATCATAATCGCCGCGGGACAAAACCCCGTAAACGCCGATTGAAATAAATTAAATCCCACAAAAGCGGCGAGCCAAAGCCAATTTGCATCAACAAAAACGGGACTAATCGCCTCCGCTCCTAATAATAATGAAACCATCACGATTGTGCCCGCCATCGCGGAAATGATGTTATTTATAGTCATTGTAATTTCTCGGTAAATAATGAGTTTCGCACTCTAACATTGCCGATTGAAAATGTCAATTGTGGCGTTTTCGCCAGCGTAGCGAGAGCGTTGAGAATCATCAAAATCTATGTATAATTTCGCTCAGTCTCTTTTGCGGGAGTGGTGGAATTGGTAGACACGCTGGATTTAGGTTCCAGTGTCGCAAGATGTGAGAGTTCGAGTCTCTCCTTCCGCACCATCTTAAAATCAGGTTATGAACATTATTTTACAGCACAGTAAAAATCTGAATATTGCCCAACAAATTGCAAGCCAAACGCCATGCGACATTGAGCAATGTGCTACCCACATTCGGCTGCATTTTAAGCACGATAGCAAGGTTTCTGCGGGGGCTTCTTTGGAAGCGTGGCGTGCGCAATATCAGTGTGATTTCAATGCATTGCCTAAGTTTGATTTTTCTCAGGTTGGGTTATTTGTCAGCGATATGGATTCCACTTTGATTAACATTGAGTGCATTGATGAGATTGCTGATTTTGCTCAACTTAAACCACAAGTGGCTGCCATTACGCGTCGTGCGATGGATGGCGAATTGGATTTTAAGGCATCGCTCATCGAGCGCGTGGCACTTTTAAAAGGACTGGATGTGGCAGTGTTGAACAAGGTTTACACTCAGCGTTTGCAGCCCAATTTAGGGGCTGGTGAATTGATCCAATTTTTCAAGAAAAAATCCATTAAAAGCGCGGTGGTTTCGGGCGGATTTACGTATTTTACGCAGCGTTTGGCGCAAGATTTGGGGCTGGATGATGCGCGTGCAAATGGGTTAAAAATGGTTGATAATCGTTTGAGTGGCACGACCGATGGTGCGATTATTGATGCGCAGGCAAAAGCGGATTTTGTGCAAGAATTATGCCAAAAATATGGCATTTCTGTCGCGCAAGTCGTGGTGGCAGGAGATGGCGCAAATGATTTGTTGATGATGAATGTGGCGGGTTTTAGCGTGGCTTATCACGCCAGTGCGCAAGTTGTGGCGCGTGCTGATGTGGCAATTAACTTTGGCGGTTTGGACAAAATTATGGATTTTTTTTTGATGACTAATGTTAATTGAAGCAGGACATTTTGCATTGATTTTAGCGTTGGTATTTGCGCTATTTCAGACGCTATTGCCCGCGGTTGGTATTTTGATGCGTCAAAGCGTTTTGATACAATTAGCCAGACCTTTAGTGTGGGCGCATTTTTTTTGGAGTTTGATCGCATTTTTAGTGCTGATGAATGCTTTTTTGGCGGATGATTTTTCGCTCAAATATGTGGCTGAGCATTCCAATACCAACCTTCCCACCCTATTTAAAGTGTCCGCTGTTTGGGGTGCACACGAGGGTTCGTTGTTATTGTGGACGTTGATTTTGGCGGTTTGGAGTTTGGCGGTTTCCGTGTTTTCAAAACGCCTGCCGAGTGAGATTCTGTCGCATATTTTGATTATTTTGGGCTTGGTGAGTATTGGGTTTTTGTTGTTTTTGTTGCTCACTTCAAACCCCTTTGAACGACTGGACGTAGTGCCGATTCAAGGGCAAGATTTAAACCCGCTATTGCAAGATTTTGGACTGGCAATTCATCCGCCGATGTTGTATATGGGCTACGTGGGAATGGCGGTGCCGTTTGCTTTTGTGCTGTCTTCGTTGATACGCGGACAGTTGGATTCTACTTGGCTTCGCTGGTCTCGTCCTTGGACGCTGGTGGCTTGGGCGTTTCTCACATTTGGGATTACGCTGGGCAGTTGGTGGGCTTATTATGAGTTGGGTTGGGGTGGTTGGTGGTTTTGGGATCCCGTGGAAAATGCCTCGTTTATGCCGTGGCTGGTGGCGACTGCTTTGGTGCATTCGCTGAGTGTGAGTGAAAAACGTGGCGTGTTTAAACATTGGACGGTGTTGCTCGCCATTGCTGGATTTTCGCTGAGTTTGCTGGGCACTTTTTTGGTGCGCTCTGGCGTGCTGACTTCGGTGCATTCCTTTGCCTCAGATCCTGATCGTGGCGTGTTTATCTTAATTTTCTTAGTCATTGTGGTGGGCGCTTCGCTGAGTTTGTATGCGTGGCGGGCGCGTTTGATGACCACCACAAATCAACTGACTTTTTTGTCGCGTGAGAGCGGACTATTGTTGAATAATATTTTATTTGTGGCGGCGTTATTTACGGTGCTGATTGGCACGCTGTATCCTTTGATATTGGACGGGCTGAATTTGGGCAAAATCTCAGTGGGTGCGCCGTATTTTGAGGCGGTGTTTGTGCCGATTATGGTGCCCGCGGTTGTGGCAATGGCGCTGGCTCCTTTTTTGCGTTGGAAGGCGGACACATTTGCCCGAATGAGACATTTATTACTCGGCGTTTGGGTGGGCGTGATTGGGCTGGCAGCGGTTATTTTATGGCTGAGTGATAATATTTCAGTCACACTTGCAGGTTTTTTATGCGCTTGGATTGTGATTCATTCGGTCTTTTTGTTGATTCAGAGAATGCGTCAAAAAGGCGCGCTCAGCACCGCATTTGTGGGAATGATTTTGGCGCATATCGGCATTGGAATATTCGTGCTCGGTGCGACTGTCACGACTCAATTTGGCGTGGAAAAAGACGTAAAAATGACACCCAACGAGTCGCTGAGTGTGGAAGGCTATCGGTTCGTATTTAAAGGCGTGGAGAATTTCTCGGCGCAAAATTATCAGGGTCACAGAGGCACAATTGAGGTGTTTTCGGGCGATCAACAAATTGCCACTTTAACCCCCGAAAAACGTCAATACGCCTCAGGAATGCCGATGACCGAGGCGGCGATTGATCCTTCGTTGTATCGGGATTTGTATGTGGCACTTGGCACGAAATTGGACGGCGGGGCTTGGAGTGTGCGAATTTATTACAAACCGCTGATTCGGCTGATTTGGCTGGGCGGAATTTTGATTGCGCTCGGGGCGCTGTTCGCCGCATTTGATCGACGTTATCGGCTGAAAATCGGATGAATATGTTCGTCATTATGGCATTGATGTTGGGCTTGTCGGGCGCGTGGATTGGCTGGTTTTTGTATCGTCCATTGCGTTCCAATCAAATTGATTTAGAGCAGTCTAATATTGCATTGGGCAAGCAAAAACAAGCAGAATTAAATCAAGATTTGACGCAAAACCTGATTTCAGCGGGGGTGTTTGAGGAAGCAAAAGCTGAGGTGGTGCAAACGTTGGCAGTGGAATTAAATCAAACGCCTGCAAATCAATCCAAAAATCCTGCAAATTCAAGCAAAAAATCGCTGAAAGCATCACTGAAAATCTCGCATTGGACGCTGGGTTTTGTGTTGTTTGTGTTGCCGATTTTTTCCGTTATTTTGTATCAAACACTCTCAACTCACAGCGACATTCGCCCGCCTCAAGTGAGCGCACAACCGCTGGATTTGGCGCAAAGTAAAACCAAACTTGAGCAACATTTAGCGAACAATCCCGAGGATTTCGGAGGCTGGAAAATGCTGGGTTTGGTGGCATTTGAGCTCAATCAAATTCCCGATGCGTTGCGTGCGTATGAGCGCGCTTATCAGCTCAATCCTAAACACGTGTCATTGTTGGTGGAATATGCCGCGACTGTTGCTACTGCGCAGAATAATCAATTTGGCGGTCGTCCTGCGGCGTTGATTGCGGCGGCGTTAAAAATCAATCCGAATGCGCCCGATGCGCTGTATTTGGCGGGGTTGATTGCGGCGAGTAATCAGCAATTTGCCCTCGCTCAAAAAACCTGGCAACACGCTGCTACGCTATTGCCTCAGGGCAGTGCGGATTTGCGTGCTTTGGAGGCGGCGTTGGCAGAGTTGGCGCGTTTGATGACGCAACCCGAGCCAAATTTTGTTGAGTCAAATTCTGTTGAGCAAAAATCCGCAAATGCTCACTCGAATAGTGCGATTGTAAAACACTTTGTGCGCGTTCAAATCAGCGTTTCTGAGGCGATTTTAAAAACCAGATCTGAGGATTTTTTGATGGTTTATGTCAAATCCGCCACAGGTCGCCCGATGCCGATTGCGATTCAAAAAATTAAACTCAAAGACTTATCGGGCGCGATTATTTTGAATGATGCAAATTCGGTGATGCCGACTCGCACTTTGTCGCAAGCGGGGCAGATTGTTGCGGTGGTGCGGTTGTCTAAAACGGGCTCGGCGATGCGTCAATTGGACGATTTGGAGGCGGTGAGTGCGGTTTTAAATGCGCCCGACAATCCAACCATTCAATTGCATCTTGAATAAAATCAGCCAAACTTACATCATTTAAATTTGCGCCGTTCCAATTTACGTCATTCCAATTTAATACACTCAACAAATTTTTAAATTTAAACCCATCAAATTCAAATGAGCCAAACGCTTACTTTAGCCAAAGCATTAATTGCCAAAGCCTCCGTCACACCTGAGGACAAAGGTTGTCAAGATTTACTCATTGCGCGTTTAGTGGCGCTGGATTTTAGCGTGAAGCGATTAAAATTTGGCGCGGTGGATAATTTTTTTGCGCGCCGCGGAGATGCCAAACCTTTGTTTGTATTTGCAGGACATACCGACGTGGTGCCTGAGGGCGACGCGGCTCAGTGGCGCAGTCCTGCCTTTGCGCCGAGCGTTCAAAACGGGATGCTTTACGGGCGCGGCAGTGCAGATATGAAAGGCTCACTGGCGGCGATGGTGGTGGCAACCGAGCGATTTGTGGCGGATTATCCAACCCATCGGGGTGCAATCGGTTTTTTAATCACCTCGGACGAAGAAGGTCCAGCCACAAATGGCACCATCAAAGTGATGGAATATTTAAAACAAAGCCAGCAACCCATTGATTATTGTTTGGTGGGTGAGCCTTCTTCCAGTGCAAAATTGGGCGATACGATTAAAAACGGACGACGTGGCTCGCTCAATGGACAATTGCGCATTATCGGCAAACAGGGGCATATTGCTTATCCGCAATTGGCGCGCAATCCGATTCATTTAGTTGCGCCCGTGTTGAGTGAATTGTGTCAAGAGGTTTGGGATGCGGGCAATGAATATTTTCCTGCGACCAGTTTTCAAATCTCAAACGTGCATTCGGGCGTGGGCGTGACCAATGTGATTCCCGGTGAAATTGAGGTGGTGTTTAATTTTCGGTATTCCACGCAAAGCACGCATTTGCAATTGCAGCGCCGAGTGGTGGCGATTTTGGATAAATATCAGCTGGATTATAAAATCGTTTGGACGCATTCGGGCGCGCCATTTTTAACGCCGAAGGGGGATTTGGTGCGTGCGTGCGCGTGTGCGATTCAAAACGTGACCCAACTTGAGACGCAACTCTCCACTTCGGGTGGCACCTCGGATGGGCGATTTATTGCACCGAGTGGAGCGCAAGTGGTGGAACTCGGCCCGTTGAATGCTACCATTCATCAGGCGAATGAGTGCGTCAATGTGCAGGATTTGGACACGCTCACCGATATTTATTATCAGATTCTCAAACAATTGTTGCGCTGATGAATTTTGATGTGATTACGTTATTTCCTGAAATGTTTAATGCGATTAAATCTGAGGGCGTGATTGCGCGCGCCATCAACAAAAATTTGATTTCAATCAACACTTGGCAACTGCGGGATTTTAGCGACAACAAATACAAAAACGTGGATGACAAACCCTACGGCGGCGGTGCGGGAATGGTGATGCAGGTTGCCCCGATTCGCGCGTGCATTCAACAAATCAAACAAAATCGTGCGGCTAAAGTGATTTATTTGTCGCCACAGGGCAGGCCGCTGAGCCATCAATTTGCCCGAGAATTATCGCGCGAACCGTCATTGATTTTGCTTTGTGGGCGTTATGAGGGCGTGGATGAGCGCATTATTGAGCGCGATGTGGATTTGGAGATTTCCATCGGCGATTACGTGCTCAGCGGTGGCGAATTGGCGGCGATGGTTTTGATGGATGCGGTGAGTCGGCAAATTCCGCAGGTGATTGGCAACGCAGATTCGCTCAATGATTCGTTTGCTGCGGGCTTGCTGGATTATCCGCATTACACGCGTCCAGCGGTGATTGACAATCAGGCAGTGCCGAGTGTTTTGATGAGCGGGCATCAGGCAAATATTGAGGCGTGGCGCGCCCGACAAGTGCAGGTAAATACTGCAAAAAAACGCCCAGATTTGCTTAAAAATCCTGTGATTTGAGTTGATTTTTTGATTCGTTTTATTTGAAAATTAAGCCGAAAAATTAAGCCAAAAATAAGAAATTAAACATAAAAAATTCAAATCAAAAAAAACCAAATATAAAATCCAATAAAAAAAGCCATCAATGAAGCTGATTACTGCCATTTTAAGACCGAATAAATTAGCCGATGTGCGTCGTGCATTGGCTGAATTAAATCTGATGAATATCATTGCGACCGAGATAAAAGGCGTGGGTCGGCAAAAAAGCCAGACTGAGATTTATCGCGGATTTGAGCGACGAATGGATTTTGTGGCAAAAACTAAATTGGAAGTGCTGGTGTCGGATGCGCAATTAGAGGCGGCGCTGGCATTGATAATTAAGAGGGCAAACTCGGGCAGAGTGGGCGATGGGAAGATTTTTATCACCGATTTATGCGATGCAAATGATGACTGATACAAACTGTGCGCGTGCTTTTTTAGGGCGTAATGCTCTTGTATAATTGCGGACTATTTATTTTATTAAGTTGGTTGATACGATGAAAAATAATCACCCATTAACAGGCTCAATGGTTGCGCTGATTACGCCGATGTTTGAAGACGGCGCGTTGGATTTTGAGGCGTTGAAATTGTTGGTAGATTTTCATATTAATGCAGGCACCAGTGCGATTGTGTCCGTTGGCACCACAGGCGAATCCGCTACGCTGACCCAAAACGAGCATTATGAAGTGATGCAAAAAACCATTGAGTTTGCCCAAAAACGCATCAAAGTGATTGCTGGCACGGGGGCAAATTCCACCGCTGAGGCGACCGAACTGACGCAATATGCCAAAGAAATTGGCGCCGATGCGTGTTTGCTGGTGACGCCTTATTACAATAAACCGACTCAAAACGGACTTTATCAGCATTATAAAACGATTGCTGAGGCGGTGGATATTGATCAAATTTTATACAATGTGCCGAGTCGCACCGCCCTAGATTTAGAACTTGAAACGGTGTTGCGCTTGAGTGAAATTCCGCGCATCATCGGACTCAAAGACGCCACGGGGGATTTGTCAGTGGGGCGCGCACTGATGGCTCAATGTCCCGAGGATTTTCTGCTTTATAGCGGCGACGATGCGAGTGCGCTTGAGTTTATTTTGATGGGGGGCGATGGCGGGATTTCGGTCACGGCAAATATTGTGCCGCAACAAGTGGCAGCCGTTTATCGCGCAGCCCGCAGCGGTGAGCGTGTTTTAGCACAATCGCTGGATGCGCCGTTGCAGGATTTGCATCAGCATTTATTTGTGGAGTCAAATCCGATTCCTGTGAAGTGGGCGCTGCAACAAATGGGCAAATGTGGTGGCGGTATTCGTTTGCCATTGACCCCGCTCGCAGAAACCTATCACCCCATTTTGAAGCAAGATTTAGACACATTAGGAGTAATTTAATATGATGATTAAAGTCGGTATTATTTGTTTAGCAATCTTAGTCGGAGGGTGCGAAACGACAGCGCCCGACATTGAAAAAGAACCCAAAAAACTGGGTCAGCGCGATATTAAATATTATGCAAATAAAAGCGTTGCCTCGTTAGAAGTGCCCCCAGATTTGACCAAACCGAGTGCGAAAGGTGCGTTTAAATTAAGCAAATATGTGGCGAACACGCACGAAAACGTGACTGATTTTACGGGGCAAAAAAACGCACTTCAAGTGTCCAGTATTTTAAAAACAATGCCCAATATTGAAGTCAAAAGATCGGGCGATCGGCTTTGGTTGTCAGTGGATAAATCGCCAGAAGAAGTGTGGCGTTTGGCGCGATCTTTTCTTAAATCAAATGGGTTTGCCATCCAAAAAACCAATAAACGGATTGGGCTAATGGAGACGGATTTTTTGGAAAATCATCCAGAAATTTCCAATGAATCTTTGGGTTTAATGCGCTCATTGTTGAAAAAAGCACTCAAATCCTCATACACTTTGCCTGTGGCGGATAAATACAGAATTCGAATTGAACCCACCAATGAGGGCAAAAGTAGCAGCGTGTATTTGTCTTTATTTTCAATGGAAGAAGTGATTACTGGCGCAGGCGGAGATCAGGAAAATACCATTTGGCAGGCGCGCCCCAAAGATCAGTCGCTGGAAACTGAAATGTTGTATCGATTGATGGTATTTTTAGGCAGCAATCAAGCGATTGCCACTCAGAAAATTCTCAATGCGACAGACAAAGACAAAATCTCGGTGGAAGTGGTGCAAGAAAAAGGCGGTCAAACCAAATTAGTGTTTGCGCTAAATTGGCAAAAAACCTGGCGCAATATCAGTTGGGCGCTGGATCAAGTCCGTGCAAATGTTGAGGACAAAGACGTTAAAGAGGGGACTTTTTATATCAACGTGACGGATGACGATCAAGAAAAAGGCGTATTTGCGCGTTTATTCGGCAATAATAATGGCCAGCAAACCTATCAGATTTTAGTCAAGCAAATCAGCGAGCAGAAAACTGAAGTGTATTTAAATGTTGTTTCTAAAAAAACCGAAGAGAATACAAAAGTGATTGAAGATTTTGGGCGTAAATTTTTAATTCAACTCAGTCAGCAATTTTGATTTTAGTGGCGCGTTAAAGTGACTTCGTCTCAAATATCTCAGCAGTTGTTTGACAAAATCATTCATCAAAAAATAGCGCCGAGCGCGTTGTCTGTGCAGGAATTGGGCGCGTTTTGTCAGCAGGCAAATCTTGCGTATCGCGCGGGCAGTCCGTTGATTAGCGATGCGGATTATGATTTTATTTATCTGGCACAGCTCAAACAGCGCGCGCCCGAGCATCCATTATTGAATTCGGTGGAGCCCGAGGGCATTGGAATTTCAGCAGAAAAATCGCGCCTGCCCGAGGCGATGCTTTCCATTGACAAAGCCTACACTTGGGCTGAGATGGAAAAATGGCTGGCGCGTTTGCAAAAATCCGCGCTTGAAATTGATTTAGCGACGGCTGATATTCAAATCAAAGCCACGCCAAAATTAGATGGATTTGCTGGATTTGATGACGGCGTGCATTTATTTACCCGCGGCGATGGCAAAAAAGGCAGCGATATTTCTCGCGTATTTGCACGCGGATTAAGCGTTTATAACGATTCAGCGCGCGGTCAGGGTGCGGGTGAAATTGTGATTAAAAAAAGTTATTTTGCCCAATATCTGGCGGACAGTTTTGAATATCCGCGCAATTTTCAAGCCAGTTTAATCAAAGAAAAATCCTTGGATGAAAAGGCACAGCGGGCGATTGCGCACAAAGCAGCGTTGTTTGTGCCGTTTGTTCAACTGCCCATTTGGCAGGGCGATGTGGCTGCGCTCACGGGTCAGTTTGAGGCAGTTGTGGCGCAGATGCTCACTGTGGTGGATTTTGATGTGGATGGGGTGGTGTTTGAGACAATTAACCAAAATCTAAAAACTCAAATGGGTGCGAATCGTCGGTTTCATCGCTGGCAAATTGCGTTCAAAGAAAACAAAGACACAGCGCAAGTGGTGGTGAAATCGCTCACACCTCAAGTTGGGCGCACAGGAAAAATCACACCTGTGGCAGAATTAGAGCCGACATTATTGAGCGGGGCGAGGATTGTGCGGGCAAGCGCGCATCATTATGGTTTGGTCAAAGCGCAGGGGCTGGGCAGTGGGAGCGTGGTTGAGTTGATTCGATCGGGGCTGGTGATTCCAAAAATTAACAAAGTGTTGCAAGCCGCGCCCGTTGAAATTCCTGAACATTGTCCGAGTTGTGGTGTGCTTTTGGTGTGGGAGGCGGATTTTTTAATGTGTCAAAATCACGCCGCGTGTCCAGCGCAACACATCGGTAAAATGGCGTATTTTTTCAAAGTGTTGGCAAATAATGACGGATTTGGCACAGCAACCATCGAAAAACTCTACGCGCACGGGATTTGTCGCGTGTCACAAATTTACACGCTGAATGAGCAAGCGTTGATGGAAATGGGTTTTGGGGCAAAAATCAGCGCGAATTTAGTGGCTCAATTGCACCGTTCGCGTCAGCAAGAAATTGAAGATTGGCGGTTTTTATCCGCGTTTGGCATTACCCGAATGGGGCTGGGCAATTGTGAAAATTTATTAAAAGCGTATCCGCTGGCGCGCGTTTTTGAATTGACAGCGGAGCAAATCGCGCAAATTGATGGATTTGCACAGTTGAGCGCGCAAGCAATGGTGACTGGAATGGCTGAGATAAAAGCAGAATTTACGAGCGTTTCGGCTTATCAATTTAATCTCAGCGCCACGATTTTACAAACAGACAGCACGCAATTAACGCACGCTTTGGCTGGAAAAAGTGTGGTATTTACTGGCAAAATGCACGCCTCACGCAGCGCGATGAAAAAGCAGGCAAAGGCTTTGGGCATCAAAGTTTTGAGCGCGGTGAGTGCAAATACCGATTTTTTGGTGATTGGACAAAATGTGGGTGCTAAAAAAATAGAACTGAGCGAAAAATTCGGCATCGTTGTGATGGATGAATCGGCGTATTTGGCGCAGATTGACTTGATTTTAGCGTCGCAAATAACCCCTTAAAATTTTATAAAAATTATGAAAATTGCACAATTAATTTCACAGCAAAAAGATTATTTAAGTCATCAATTAGAGAGTTATTTCAGGCGATTTGCGGAGCAATGTGGCACCTGTATTGATGACAAAAAAGCATTGGATGCGCTGCTGCATTCGTATTTAGACGAGAATATTTACGTGGATTTGGCGTATGTTTCGGGTCGTGATGGCACACACATTGGCATTAATTTTTCGCATTCGACGGTGTCTGATTTTTTGGAGCCCTATTTATTGCAACAAGCTTTATTTAAGCGGGTGAATTGCGCCCATCCTTTTTATTTGTCCGATGCCTATATTCCTAGCTCGGAGTTGAAACCTTATGTGAATGCCGTGCACGGGATTTGTCGCGGCGATCAAATGATTGGCGTGTTGGTGTTGGCGATTGATTTGGAAAAAATTCCGATGCCGAAGCAAAAAGTGGGCTTGGTGGATTGGCGACAGATTAAAGGCGATCCAGCGATTCGTTCCAATTTGTTTAATCAACAGCGCGTGTCATCGCCGATGGACAAAGAGATTAAAACCGTCAATCGCATTGCCAGAGAATTAGTGTGTGAATTAGGCGTGTTTCATATTAAATTATATTATCCTGCCTCGCGTGCAACGCTTTGGACGTATGAAAATCCCTACAATTATCGGGTGCATGTATTGGACGAAATTATCAGCCCAAATATCTGTCTTTTGTATCCCAAAAAACCCTATCCAAAAGAGGCAACTGTCTCTAAAGAGCAGGTGGCACAAGTGTTGGAGTATTTTAGTTATCTGCGTTTTATGGATGAAAATTTGTATCTCAAAGCGGCCAATTTGAATATTATCAATGGAATGATTGGGCTGAGATTTTCGTGCGATGGCAGTCATTTTTTGCCTGTGGAAGTTTTTTTGCAAAAATTTGAGGGTGTTTATGCGTCGTAAATGATTTTCATAGGGCGTATTTTTTAAATATAATCCCCAAGGCATTTTGGGGCAGGTTTAATTTTTGCAGTTGAATGTCTATTTTTTTTAATGAATCACTATTTTTTACACAGGAGAAAAGAATGAAAATGGTAACAGCAATTATCAAGCCGTTTAAGCTTGATGATGTCAGAGAGGCACTGTCAGAGATTGGCGCTTCGGGCATTACAGCCACTGAGGTCAAAGGGTTTGGTCGTCAAAAAGGTCATACCGAGTTGTATCGTGGCGCAGAATATACGGTGGATTTTTTGCCGAAAGTCAAGCTAGAAATTGCGGTAACGGCAGCGCAAGTTGATGAGGTGATTGAAGTGATTGTTCAAGCAGCTAAATCTGATGGCAATGGCAAGATTGGTGATGGCAAGATTTTTGTGACTAATCTAGAGCAAGTCGTTCGTATTCGCACCAGCGAAACGGGCGTAGACGCATTATAGGAGGGGATGATGGAAAATCATATTTTTGAATTACAATACGCGATAGACACCTTTTACTTTTTGGTAATGGGTGCGTTGGTGATGTGGATGGCAGCAGGCTTTTCAATGTTGGAAGCAGGCTTGGTTCGGAGCAAAAACACCGCTGAGATTTTGACCAAAAACGTGGGTTTGTTTGCGATTGCTAGCACCGCTTATTTGGTCATTGGCTATGAAATTATGTATGGCGGCGGGGTGTTTTTAGCAGGGATTACGGGCGGAGACACCGCGGTTGCTGATGCTTTGGCAAAGAGTGCTAAAAATGGTTTTGGTGGCGATTCTGTGTATGCGGGCGCTGCTGATTTCTTTTTTCAAGTTGTGTTTGTCGCAACCGCAATGTCCATCGTTTCGGGCGCTGTGGCTGAGCGGATGAAGTTATTTGCTTTCTTTGCTTTTGCTGTGGTTTTTACCGCTGTGATTTATCCTTTAGAAGGGGCTTGGACTTGGGGCAGCAGCAGTGTATTTGGTTTGTTTAGTTTGGGCGATGATTTTGGATTTTCTGATTTTGCAGGCTCGGGCATTGTGCATATGGCAGGTGCGAGTGCAGCATTAGCGGGTGTGTTGGTGTTAGGTGCGCGCAGGGGCAAGTATGATTCTAGGGGCAATTCACGTGCAATTCCAGGTGCAAATATGCCTTTGGCAGCACTTGGCACCTTTATTTTATGGATGGGCTGGTTTGGTTTTAATGGTGGCTCAGTTTTAAAATTGGGTGATATTGCCAGTGCAAACTCAGTAGCGATGGTGTTTTTAAATACCAATGCAGCGGCAGCAGGTGGCGTGATTGCAGCGTTATTGTTGGCAAAACTTTGGTTTGGCAAAGCCGATTTAACGATGGCGCTCAATGGTGCATTGGCGGGACTGGTGGCGATTACGGCTGAGCCGTTGATGCCAACTGCTTTGCAGGCGACATTGATTGGTGCAATTGGTGGTTTGATTGTGGTGGGCTCCATTGTGCTGCTGGATCGGGTGTTTAGGATTGATGATCCAGTCGGTGCGATTTCGGTCCACGGCGTGGTTGGTTTATGGGGTTTATTGGCGGTGCCATTGACAAATCCAGAGACAACGCTTTTGGGTCAATTGGCAGGTGCGGGCACGATTTTTGTTTGGGTGTTTGCCACTTCATTCGCATTATGGATGGTCATTAAACTGGTCATTGGTGTGCGTGTGTCAGCAGAAGAAGAAGATGCGGGCGTGGATATTGCCGAGTGCGGATTGGAGGCTTATCCAGAGTTTACGAATAAGTAAATAAACGCATAAGCAACGTTTGAAAAAAGGCAAGGAAAATATTCTTTGCCTTTTTTATTGTGGGGTTTATAGCAGTTTTATAGCAGTTTTTTTATCAATGGTTTTATGTAGAATACAGCCATTTAAATAGATTAGGAGAGTAACAATGCAAGTTCAAGACATTATGGTAACCAATGTTAAAACCGTTAAACCTGATGATTTAGTCAAAGATATCGCGGTGATGATGATTATGGATCACATCAGTGGCGCGCCTGTGGTGGATGATGAGAATAATTTGCTGGGCATTATTTCTGAAAAAGATATTTTGCAGCATATGTTTCCAAAACTTGACGAAATTATGAGCGATCAGTGTTTTGATTTTGAAGATTTGGAGCATAATTACAAAAATACAATGAGCGTTAAAATCGGCGATTTGATGACTAAAAACGTGATGAGTATTGAAGCAACTATGCCTTGTTTGAAGGCTGCCTCGACTATGTGGCTGAGAAAATTTAGACGGATTCCCGTCACGAAAGATGGCAAATTGATCGGAATTGTGAGCATTGGCGACGTTCATCGAGCGATTTTTAAATTGTGTATGAGCGAGCCTGATTAATTGAGCACAATCAACCCAGATTTGGGTTTAAAAATTATTTTAGTGGATGAGAATTCTGGGCGCTCTGCGATGTTGCGGCGCGCGTTGCAAGACAAAGGACACGAGGTAATTTGTCGGCTGGACAACAGCAAGCATTTACAAAACAGCAACGAGCTGACGCATGCCGATGTGTTGATTATTAATTCTGATATTCCCGATGATGCGGTGTTTGCGAATTTGGCGGATGTGAATAAAACCAAGCCCAAACCGATTGTGATGTTTGCCGAGCAGTCTAATTCTGCGATGGCGAATTCGGCGATTAAATCAGGGGTCAATGCCTACATTGTTGACGGGCTGCAACCGCGACGGGTGCAGCCGATTATTGAAGTGGCAATCGCGCGTTTTAGAGAATTTCAGGCGTTAAAAGATGAATTGGACGCAACTCGCAATCAACTCTCAGAGCGCAAAATAGTTGAGCGCGCCAAAGGGCTTTTGATGAATCATAAAAATATCAACGAAGCACAGGCGTATCAATCGTTGCGCAAAATGGCGATGAATAAAAATAAACGCATTGTTGATGTTGCCGATGGGGTGATTAGCGCGTTTGAATTATTGGAATAAGTTTGTAATAAGTTTGTAATAAATGTGAAATGCGTTTGTAATGCACGTGAAGTAATTAACACAAATTGCGTTATTTTTCATCGTTTAATGCTTTCATTTCGGCATCAATTTTGTCCATTTCTGCGTCCATTTCATCGTTTTCTTCGCCTTCGTCATCGCCCTCATCCGCAGAATTTTCATCCTCTAAATCGTTGTCATCGTCTGGATTTTGTGGATTATTTTGTGATTTTTTACGAATAAATAACGGCGCAAAAAACAAGCCTGCTTCAAACAACAACCACATTGGAATGGCGATCAAAGTTTGCGAAATAATATCGGGCGGGGTGAGCAACATTCCCAAAATAAACGCGCCGATAATAATATACGGACGATTATTTTTCAGTTTTTCAATCGTAGTCACACCAAACATAATCAGCAAAATCGTGGCAATCGGCACCTCAAATGCCACCCCAAACGCAAAAGAAACTTTGAGCACAAAATCCAGATAATGTTGAATATCTGGAGTGAAATCCACCACATTCGGGCCGATACTGGATAAAAATCCAAAAATCACGGGAAACACAATATAAAACGCAAACAACAAGCCCGTATAAAACAGAATAGTGGAGGAAATCACCAGCGGCAAAATCATTTGTTTTTCGTGCCGATACAGTGCTGGCGCGATAAATGACCAAATTTGATACAATAAATAGGGCATCGCAATATAAACGGCAAAAATCAGTGCCATTTTGAGCGGGGTTAAAAACGGCGAAATCACGCCGATGGCGATAATATGCCCATCAACGGGCAGCACGTTGATAATCGGCGCGGCAATAAACGCGTATATTTCGTTGGCGAATGGAAAAATGAGGATAAAAACCAACAAAATCGCCACCACACTGCGCAATAATTTATCGCGCAATTCGACCAAATGCCCCACAAACGACA
>CAZRUL010000001.1:49017-65827 GCA_964603245.1 uncultured Piscirickettsiaceae bacterium | reverse complement strand
TTTTGCGGTTTTGCGCGTTGTAAATTATTCGTGTCAAAAACTGAAACTGCAAACGCACTGCAATAAAAAAAACCACGATATATTAGAATATAATGATACAATAATATTTTAATACATTAACATTTAACAAATTTTTACAACATTCAAACCTAAAAACTGTCACGTTAAACCCATTTCAAACAAAATTATGCACACAGCCAAAATATTTTTTCTGTTATTTTTCGCCATTATTTCGTCAAATTATGCAGTAGCGGGCGGACGATTGTCGGTATTTTTTGAGCAAAATGGCGTTGAGCGCAGCATCAAATGGCAATGCAACGAAATTGACGAGTGCATTGACATCCTCCAACAACGCATTGAAGAAAAAGGCGCTTGCGACCCCAAAGTTATCAGAATTGTTTTAGAAAAAATCTACATTCCCGGAATTGACGACGTTTAACTTTGAATATTTAATTTTTAAAACTCAATTTTAAGGCTCAATTTTTAAGACTCAATTTTGCGCCAGTTTAATCTGTTGAAAAATCTGGTGAATGTTGTTGCCGTGCGGATCAACTGCCACGGTGACGGGCATATTTTCCACTTCAAATTCATACATCGCCTCCATTCCTAACTCTGCAAATGCAATTTTTTTGGCACTTTTAATGGATTTTGAAATCAAAAAAGCTGCCCCGCCCACCGCAATCAAATAACTCGCACGGTGTTTTTTCAGCGATGCCACGGTTGCACTGCCACGCTCCGCTTTGCCAATCATTCCCAAAATTCCCGTATTTTCTAACATCATATCGGTGAATTTATCCATCCGAGTCGCCGTTGTCGGACCTGCCGAGCCAATCACCTCAGCCCCCACCGCATCCACGGGGCCGACGTAATAAATCAGTTTATTGGCAAAATTCACCCCTTTCGGCAACCCTTCGCCATTTTCAAGCATTTTTTTCAAGCGCGCATGTGCGGCATCTCTGCCCGTAATAATCGTGCCTGTGAGCAGCAGCGTGTCGCCCGCGTGCCAATCGCGCATTTTTTCACGCGTTAATGTGTTTAATTGAACCGATTTATAGCGCGAATAATCCATTTCTAATTGCGGATAAATCGCCATATTCACCTTCGGCAAAATCGCTGCTCCCGTGCCATCCAAAGAAAAATGCAAATGACGCGTGGCAGCACAATTTGGAATCATCGCCACAGGTTGCGAAGCGGCGTGGGTGGGATAATCTTTAATCTTCACATCCAGCACCGTAGTCAGCCCGCCAAGCCCCTGCGCACCGATGCCTAATTGATTGATTTTGTTGAACAATTCTAAACGCAAATGCTCCAAACGAGTCGGGTGGGTTTTTTGCTCAATGGTGCGAATGTCAATCGGCTCCATCAAACTTTGTTTCGCCATCAGCATTGCTTTTTCAGCTGTGCCGCCCACGCCGATGCCAATCATTCCTGGCGGACACCAGCCCGCGCCCATCGTAGGAATCGTTTTGAGCACCCAATCCACTAAATTATCGTCGGGGGCTAACACGCTAAATTTGGCTTTATTTTCCGATCCGCACCCTTTGGCAGCCACGATAAAATTCAGACAATCGCCTTTCACAAGTTTGGTGTAAATCACCGCAGGCGTATTGTCTTTGGTATTTTCTCGGGTAAAAATCGGATCTTTAATAATGGATGCTCTGAGTGGATTGTCGGCATTCGTATAAGCACGGCGCACGCCTTCGTTAATCATATCGTCCAATAATTCATCGCCCGCCCACGAAACCTGCATTCCAACCTCGACAAACACATTCACAATCCCCGTGTCTTGACACATCGGACGTTGCCCTAACGCTGCCATTTTGGAGTTGATTAAAATCTGCGCAATCGCATTTTTAGCCGCCGAATGGGTTTCGGTTTGATGCGCCATCGCCATCGCGTGAATAAAATCTGGACTGTGATAATACGAAATATATTGCAATGCGTTGGCAATGCTTTCAATCACATCTGAGGATTTAATTTTCATATTTATTTATCCGAGAATGTTGCCTAATTTTTATTAACTGGTTATAGTATTGCACTTTTGTGTATTTTAATAGGATTTTCTATGTTTGATTTTTTTAAAGGTCAAAATCTTTCAATCGATTTAGGCACGGCAAATACACTGATTTATATGGACAATGCCATTGTGCTGGATGAGCCCTCCGTGGTTGCCATCCGAAATGACAGAGGATCATTAGAATCCACCGTGATTGCGGTCGGACAAGATGCCAAAAATATGCTGGGCAGAACGCCTGGCTCAATTGAGGCAATTCGTCCGATGAAAGATGGCGTGATTGCGGATTTTAAAATTACCGAAAAAATGTTGCAACACTTTATTCGCAAAGTGTTGCATTCGGGCTTTTTTTCGCCCAGCCCAAAAGTGCTGATTTGTGTGCCCTGTGGCGCGACTCAAGTTGAGCGACGCGCGATTAAAGAAAGTGCGGTGGGGGCAGGTGCGCGCGACGTGTATTTGATTGAAGAGCCGATGGCAGCCGCACTCGGCGCGGGAATGGCGATTGAAGAAGCCTCTGGCGCGATGGTGATTGACATCGGCGGTGGCACGACTGAGATTGCGATTATTTCACTCAATGGCATTGTGTATTCTGATTCGTTGCGTGTCGGTGGCGATGTATTTGATGACACCATCGTTAAATTTATTCGTCGCGAACACGGCATTATTATCGGCGACTCAACCGCTGAGCGCATTAAAAAAGAAGTCGGATCGGCCTTTGAATCCAGCTCCGTTAAAAAAATGCAATTTAGAGGGCGCGATGTGGCGCAAGGGATTCCCGTGAGTTTTGACGTCACAAACACCGAAATTTTGCAATGTTTGCAAGAGCCATTAACAATGATTATGGGATCTGTGCGCACCGCTTTGGAGCAAACCCCGCCCGAATTAAGCTCCGATATTGCTGAAAATGGCTTGGTGCTCACAGGCGGTGGCGCACTGTTGGAAGGGCTGGACAAACTCATCAACCGAGAAACACATCTGCCGGTGAGAATTGCCGACGATCCGCTCACCTGTGTGGCGCGTGGGGGTGGCGTGGCGCTGGATATGATCAGCAAACACAATATGGGATTTTTGGCAGCAGAATAGATTCAATCAATTACCTGATTAACTCAGCGTTTTTGATGCGCTAAATTTTCCCAAATCATGAATGTTTTTAGAAAATTTGCCCCTGTTTTTATCGCCGTTATTTTTATCCTGTCAGATTATCAATTTTCCTATTTATACGGTGTCCGACAGGCGATCGCGACCGCATTTTCACCTCTGTATTTTGTCGTAAACTTACCCTCAGAACTCTATATTTGGATCAATGAGCAGGGCAGCGATAAAGCCTCTTTACTCAAAAAAAACAAACAACTCACGCGCAACATCGGCAAATTACACGCTAAATTACAAACCTACAATGCATTGCTGTTAGAAAATCAAAAACTCAGCAAATTATTGGGCGCAAGCTACACGCTGAAAAATCAAACCTTTATTTTGGCGCGCATTAGTGCCATCAAACAATCCCGATTGAACAAACAAATCGTCATCAACAAGGGCAGCAATGACGGCATCAAAATCAATCAAATCGCGCTCGGCAATGCAGGCGTGGTCGGACAAATCACGCAGGTCACGCCTTTCTACAGCACGCTTTTGATTATCTCCGACCCCACTCAACACGTGCCTGTTAAAAGCCAGCGCAATGGCATTCGTGGCATCAGCAAAGGCGTGGCAACTTGGAAAAATGAATTGACTGTGAATTTTATTCAAGTCGATTCTGATGTAGTGGTGGGCGATGTTTTCAGCAGCAGCGCCATCAGTTCCAAATTTCCCGCAGGCTACCCCGTCGGCACGGTGATTAGCGTGGAAAAACAAATCAACAACCCATTTCTGCAAATTCGATTAACGCCGATTCAACGCATTGATCGACTAGAATTTGTCTTAATCGTGACCCGCCCACAATGATTACTCAACGCCCCTATATTTTTCTGACCAAAATTACCACGCTGGCGCTGATAATGAGTGCGTTGCCGTTGCCTGCATTATTGGCGGATTTGTCGCCGTTTTGGATGTTGCTGTTTTATATTTATTGGCTGAATGCGTTCGAGAGCAAATCGCCGATTTTTTTGGCGCTGATGCTCGGTTTATTGATGGATATATTGCAGGGCAACGTGATGGGGCAAAATGGGCTGGCGATGGTGCTGAGCACGCTATTTATGCACAATATCAAACAATCGTTTTGTGTGTCAAATCTCAGCACCCAACAGATTTATATTTTTGTGGCATCAATGATTTATTTGGTGTCAATGTTACTGGTGCATATTCTGATTCAGGGGTTTCATTTCAGTGGATATTTGTTGATCACCCCCGCCACGATGGTTTTATTTTGGCCAGTGGTTGAGTGGTGGCTGTCGCATTTAAAACATTAAAATTCAAACATTAAAGTTAGTTAAAAACATTCAATTTAAAGTAAATTCAACGCGTTAATTCAATGGACAAAATTGGCAACACCCAATCAGAAAACAAGATTTTTTCCAGTCGTTTGATACTGGCAATCGGATTTGTGTTGGTTTTATTGTTGATTTTAGTGGTGCGTCTTTACAATCTTCAAGTCCTCAATTACGACCTTTACGCGCAAGAGGCACTCGGCAATCAAATGCGCATTTTGCCCATCACCCCCACTCGGGGCAAAATTTTTGACAGAAATGGCAAAACCATTGCCACCAATCAGCTCAATTATCAACTCACATTAGTGCCCGAACAAGTGCGCAATATTGCTCAAACTTTGCTCAATTTAAAACGCTCGGGATTTATCAACGACAAAGACATTAGCCGATTTTACAAAATCAGAAAACGCTACAAAAAATTCCACAATATCCCCATCAAACAAAA
The DNA here is from genome assembly GCA_964603245.1 of uncultured Piscirickettsiaceae bacterium. GTDB lineage: Bacteria > Pseudomonadota > Gammaproteobacteria > PS1 > Pseudothioglobaceae > CAZRUL01. The sequence goes on along the minus strand of CAZRUL010000001.1, from coordinate 60,945 downwards.
ACTCAGCGAATCTCAAGTGGCGCAAATATTGGTCAGCAACCAATTTTTGGGGGTGGAAGTTGAGCCGTATTTTCATCGCATTTATCCGAATAATGACAGCGTGCACAGCGTCGGATATGTCTCTAGAATGAACAAAAAAGAGCGAAAATTCTACGACAAAACCAATTATCTGGGCACTCATTTTGTCGGCAAAATTGGCATTGAAAAATATTACGAAACGCTGTTGCACGGCACCACTGGCAAAAAACAAATTGAGCGAAATGCCATCGGTCGGGTGGTGGACACCAAAGTGATTGAGCCCGCACTGATGGGCGCGGATTTATTTTTAACCATTGACTCGGATCTGCAACAAAAAGCCACCCAATTACTTGCCGAAAAACGCGGTTCTATGGTGATGATTGAGGTCAAAACTGGCGAAGTGCTCGCGATGGTCAGCACTCCAAATTACGATCCCAATGCGTTTGTCAACGGAATTTCAAGCAAAGCCTACCGAAAACTGCAAACCTCAAAAGACATTCCACAACTCAATCGCGCCATTCAAGGGCTGTATCCGCCCGGCTCCACCATCAAGCCGATGGTAGCATTGGCGGGTCTTGAGCATAATTTTATTAAAAAAAGCACCCGAACCTTCTGCCCCGGCTATTTCAAACTGCCCAACTATTCGCGTAAATTTAACGACTGGAAACGCACAGGGCACGGGCATATTGATGCACAAGGCGCAATCGCCCAATCGTGTGATGTTTTTTTCTACGAATTAGCCGACAAAATGGGGATTGATCAAATCCACGACAATTTGCAATATTTTAATTTTGGCGCAAAAACTGGGATTGACATTCCTGGGGAAAGTCGCGGCGTTTTGCCCTCAAAAGCTTGGAAAAAAACCCACAGAAATAAACCGTGGTATCGTGGCGAAACACTGATTGCGGGGATTGGACAAGGATTTATCACGGTCACGCCATTGCAACTGGCAGTTGCCACTGCTGCGCTTGCCAATCAGGGGCGGATTTTTCAGCCCAAATTACTCAAAAATATTCACTTGCCAAATCAACCGATGCAATCCGTGCCCAACACGCCCGCGCGCCAAATTCCGATCAAAGACACCAAAAATTGGGCAACGGTCATTGAAGGTATGAAACGCACGATCTACGCACCCAAAGGCACGGCTCGGCGCTTAAACAAGCACCTAAAATACACCCTCGCGGGCAAAACAGGCACCGCACAAGTCTTTGGATTGGACGCTGAAGAGCAATACATTGCCTCAAAATATGCAGAACGCTTGCGCGATCACGCACTATTTGTAGGATTTGCGCCGATTGAAAATCCACAAGTTGCGGTCTCTGTGATTGTGGAAAATGCAGGCAGTGGCAGCGCAAAAGCCGCACCGCTGGCACGCCAATTATTAGACGTGTATTTTGAAAAACACCCTGTCCAATAACGATTTTTTGACTTTTTTTTTAATGTTTTTTTGATTTTTTCTAATTTTTCTGACTGTGCAAAATGTGTTTTTTGGCAACAATAATTTGAACGCTATTTGTGGTTTGTATGTATAAAATAATCTTATGAATAATTTTGACGATATTCAAACGCTACTCAAAACAGACTTACAACAAATGAACGCGGTGCTCACCGATCGCCTCAGTTCTAATGTTGCGCTCATCAATCAAATCAGCCATTATATTATCAATGCGGGTGGCAAACGTTTGCGTCCATTGTTGTTGCTATTGTGTGCTCGCGCGACTAATTATCAGGGCAATCATCATCATTTGATGGCAGCGGTGATTGAGCTGATTCACACCGCCACCCTGCTCCACGATGATATTGTGGATGAGTCATCGATGCGCCGCGGGATTGAAACCACAAACGAAGTATGGGGCAATGCGACCAGTGTTTTGGTGGGGGATTTTCTGTATTCGCGTGCCTTTGAAATGATGGTTGAGCCAAATTCTATGGCGATTATGACATTATTATCCAAAACCACTAACAGCATTGCTGAGGGCGAAGTATTGCAACTCTTAAATTGTCAAAACGCAACCCTATCAGAGGCGCATTATTTCAATGTGATTAAACGCAAAACCGCGTGTTTGTTTCAAGCAGCGACCCAAATCGGCGGGATTTTAGCCAACGTTAGCCCCGTTCAAGAGCGCGCGCTGAGCGCATACGGACTGCATTTGGGCAATGCGTTTCAAATGATTGACGACACGCTGGATTATCAGTCAAGCGCACAAGCGATGGGCAAAGAAGTGGGCGATGATTTGGCGGAAGGCAAAACCACATTACCGATGATTTACGCGCTAGAAAATACTTCGGGCGCCGAGCATCAACTGCTCAAACACGCCATTGAAAACGCCGATACCAGCAAAATTGATGACGTGATTCGGATTTTCACCAAAGTTAAAGCGTTTGATTACGCCACGCAAAAAGCCCAAGAATCTGCCGAATTAGCCAAACAATCGCTCGATGTGATTGCCGATTCTGATTACAAAAAAGCCCTGATTTTATTGTGCGATTTGTCCGTTTCGCGTAAATCTTAATTCCATCCCCATTTAATTTCAATTCAATCCCAATTCAATTCAATGCTTTCCGACGCAATTAAAGCCCAAATCAGAGCCTCGCTCAAAGCCGCTGGCGGGGTGATTCCTGATTTTAAAAGCAGATTTTCTCAAAACAAAATGATTGCCGAAATCTCCAAAACACTGGCAGGCGATTATGGCGACAGTCAGCCGATTTTATGCGTTGAAGCACCGACTGGCACTGGCAAAACGATGGCATATTTGCTCAGCGCCATTCCCATTGCCAAAGCGCGCAAAAAGAAACTCATCATCTCCAGCGCCAATGTTGCCCTGCAAGAACAGCTGTTGTTCAAAGACATTCCGCAAACCCAAAAATATTGCACCACGCCATTTGAATACGCACTGGTCAAAGGACGTTCGCGCTATCTTTGCGTGCGCAATTTGATTAATTTATGCGAAGACAAACCCCCCGAAAATCCTTTATTTGACAGCGTTCAACTTTGGGATGCGCCGCCTGAAAAATATCAATTGACACAATTAAACACGTTGTTGCAAAACTATTCCGACCAAAAATGGAACGGCGAAATTGACGATTTAGACAAAACCCCCGACCGAATGCTTTGGCAAAAAGTGGCGTGCAATCGTTTTACTTGCACCGCTAAAAAATGCGAATTCTACTCCGATTGTGCATTTTTCAAAGCGCGCCAAAAGATAATCAAAGCCGATGTGATTATTGCAAATCACGATCTGATTTTGGCGGATTTACAAAATGGCAACACCATTTTGCCCGATGTGTCGGAGTCCATTTTTATCTTTGACGAAGCGCATCATCTCAACCACAAAGCCCTGTCGCACTTTGCCCTGAGCGCGAGCACCGAGCACATCAAAATTACCATCGGACAAGTCGCTGGCATCAACACGCAAATTTGCCAAATGACCGAACAGCCCAAAGCCGAAAATCACAGCAAAGCCATTGAAGGGTATTTGGACGATTTAACCCATTTACTCAAAGCGTTGGCGTTTGCTGATGATGTGTTTTTATTCAATCAAGGGGTGCTGAATGCTGACATTCAACTGGCGGTGCAAAATTTGCTCACCACGCTGAGTGCGGCGCAAAACACTTTTAGCAAACTCACCGAATCTTGGACGGATTATCAAAAAACCCAGCCCACCGACAAAACTCTGAGTGAGCCACTGAGCAATGCCATCGGCGAAAACGAGCAACATTTGGCGACTATTTTGGCGTTATTAGGCTCAATGCTCGCAGCCGATGCGCCCAACAAACCCCCACATTCGCGCTGGATTGAGCGCACCACGCTGGGCAAAAAACCCACCTACATTCTCAATAGCGCGCAAATTGATGTCTCCGAGCAACTCACTCAACTGATTTGGTCGCGTGCTGGCGGGGTGGTGCTGACCTCGGCGACTTTGTCCTCGCTGGGCACGTTTGACAGACTCAATCAACAATTGGGATTGGTGAAAAAAGACAACCAATATTTGCGTCTGCCCTCGCCTTTTGAATTTGAGAAAGTGGATTTTATCATTGCAAAATTTCGCCACAATCCCACTCAAACTTACGAACACACGCAAGAAGTGGCAGCGCAATTACTCAAACGGATTGACCCAAACACAGGCTCGCTGGTGCTATTTGCCTCCAAAAAACAAATGCAAATGGTGACTGATTTAGTGGAGGACAAACTCGGCTGTGCTTTATTTGTGCAGGGAGAATACGCCAAAAAACAGATTTTAAAAAAGCACATTCAACTGCGTCAGCAGCAGCAGGGCAGTGTGATTTTTGGGCTGGACAGTTTTGCCGAAGGGGTGGATTTAAAAGGCGACAACCTCACTCACGTGGTGATTGTCAAACTGCGTTTTAGCGTGCCAAATTCGCCCATTGAAAAAACCACGCAGGATTATTTGCAGGCGCAAAATCGCAATCCTTTTATGGAAATATCGCTGCCCGATGCCTCACTTCGTTTGGTTCAGGCGTGTGGGCGATTGATTCGCACCGAAACTGACACTGGCAAAATCACCATTTTTGACAATCGCCTCACCACCAAATTCTACGGCAAACAATTGTTAAACGCGCTGCCGAATTATAATATTGTCATTGAGCGTTAAATCGTGAGCATTGAAGATTGAGCGCGGCATTCTAAAACCGCCAAAATGCTTTGTGCAATAACACAATCAGCGTCAAAATCTCCAGCCTGCCCAACAACATCGCAAAACTCAAAATCCATTTTGCCGCCGTGTTAATATCACCATAATGATCAACTACCAAACCCAGCCCTGGACCTAAATTATTGATGGAGGCAAGTGTGGCAGAAAAACTGGTAATTTGATCCAGCCCAGTAAACATCAGCATCAGCATAATCAATAAAAAAGAAATCACATACAACGAAAAAAATCCCCACACCGAAATCAGCACATTTTCAGAAACCCTTTGCTGGTTTAATTTGATGCTCACCTGTGCATTTGGATGAATGAATTTTTTAATCTCGCTGGCGGCTAATTTGAACATTAACAACACCCGAACCACTTTAATACCGCCCCCCGTAGAGCCCGCACAAGCCCCCACAAAACTCGTAAAAATCAACGTCACGTGCACAAAAAATGGCCACAGCGAAAAATTTTGCGACACAAATCCAGTCGTCGTCGCAATTGACACCGTTTGAAAAATCGCGTGCCTAAAAGATTCGTTTACGTTCGCATAATAGCCATCGCTGACTAAATACAAAAAAATTAATAATGTGATGGAGGCAATAAAAAATAGATAGGTTTTAAACTCTGAATCGTTCCAATAATGACGCACACTGCGTTTTTTCCAAACCAAAAAATGGAGTGAAAAATTCACCCCCGCCAACAACATAAAAACAATGGCGACGCTCTCAATCGCACTGGATTGAAAATACCCAATGGAGGCATCGTGGGTGGAAAATCCGCCAATTGCCACGGTGGAATAACTGTGTCCAATCGCATCAAACGCACTCATTCCCGCCCAATAATAACCGAGCGCACAAAGCACCGTCAAACTGATGTAAATTTTCCACAGCACTTTGGCAGTTTTGGCAAGTTTTGGAGTCAGCCGTTCTTTCACAATCCCGCTAGATTCGGCGTGATACAGCTCCATTCCGCCCACGCCGAGCATCGGCAAAATCGCCACCGCCAGCACGATAATTCCCATTCCGCCGAGCCATTGTAATTGCTGACGATAATACAAAATCGCTTTGGGCAATTCATCTAAATGATGCAAAACCGTGCTGCCTGTGGTGCTCAGCCCAGACATAGATTCAAAAAACGCATCGCTGAATGACATATTCAGTGATTCTGAGAGTAAAAATGGCAGGGTTGCAAATAATGACAACACCACCCAAAAACTCACCACCACCAAAATCCCCTCTCTCACTCTGAAAGCTTTGGTGCTATTTCTAACGGGCAGCCAGATCAAAAATCCGCTCAACAAAGTCAGTGCAAAGGCGAATAAAAACACCGAATATTGTTGCTGGTCATAAATCAAATCCACCAAAACAGGGGGCAGTTGAGTGAGGCTAAACATCATCAAAAACAAGCCTATCGTTTTAAAAACAATACTCAGTTGCATAATATTCCTTTAATAATTGAGTGAGAATAAACGCTCAACTTCGTGGATTTTGCTAATATCCGTCAGCACCAGCAACACGTGATCTTCTGCTTGAATCACCAGATTTTTGAGATTCATAATCATCGCTTTATTGTTTCGCACAATCGCACCGACGACCACGCCAAACGGCAGATTGATGGCGTTAATTTGCTTGCCGATTACGTCCGAATTTTGCGCATTGCCATGCACAATAATCTCAATCGCCTCCGCATTGCCTTGCCTGAGTGAGTGCGCCATCATCGTATCGCCTTTGCGAATATGCGCCAAAATACCGCTCACCGTGATTTGATTCGGCGACACCACACTATCCACATATTCACTTTGTCTGGCGAGGTCTTCATACACATTTCGCTTCACCAATGCCACGGTTTTATGCGCGCCCAAACGTTTGGCGAGAATCGAAACAATCACATTGATTTCATCAGAATCCGTCAGTGCTAAAAATAAATCGGTATTTTCGATCCCCTCTTCCAGCAACAATTCTTCATCCGAAGCATTGCCGTGCAATACCAGCGTGTCGTTGAGTTGATTGGCAACTTCGGTGACTCTGTCTTTGTCCAGTTCAATCACGCGCACGCGATGACGCGATTCTAAAAGTTTGGCGACATTCAGTCCAATCCGCCCACCTCCTGCGATCATTATGCGTTTGTAAGTTTTATCGGTGCGTCTAAATTCTTTCAATACTTTGGCAATGCTTTTCTTTTTGGTCACAAAAAAAACCTGATCGCCGTCCAAAATCACCGTCTCTCCGTTGGCAGGAATCGGCTTTCCATCGCGATATAAAATCACAATCCGCACCCGTGTTTTGGGCAAATGCTGGTGCAATTCTTTAATCGGACGACCCACAATCGGGGTGCCAGCGTATGCGCGGGTTTCCACTAATTGCACCAGTCCATTTTCAAATTCTAACACTTGCTCCGAGCCTGGCTGTGCCACCATTCGCTCAACATATCCCGTCACCAAATCCTCGGGGGTAATCACAAAATCAATCGGAATCGCATCGGGGGCAAATAACTCAGCGCGTAGCAAATATTCGGCAGTGCGAATGCGCGCAATTTTTTTCTGCACTTGATACAAAGTATGTGCCATTTGACACGCCAGAATATTGCCCTCATCCGAATGCATTACTGCAATCACCATATCCATATTTTTGATATTTGCCGCTTCTAAAACCGAAGGATACACGCTGCCTGTAAGGGTTTTAATGTCCAAATGACGTTGCAAAGACTGCAATCGAGATTCGTCTCTGTCAATGACGGTGATGTCGTTTTCTGCGTCCGAACTTAAATACTTTGCCAGCGCAGAGCCGACTTGACCCGCGCCTAAAATTAAAATTTTCATAATGAATGTTTGGGCTCAAATGCGCTATTTTTTATCAATCCCCAAATCTTTTAATTTGCGATACAAAGTCGTGCGCTCCAATCCTGAGATTTCTGCCACTCTGATTACATTATTATTATTTTTGCCCAAATGATGAATCAAATAGTGACGCTCAAAAATATGTCGGGCGGCTTTTAAAGGCAGCTCATAATTCAATTCGTGCTCCATAGACAATGATTTTTTGTGGGTTTGCTCGCTCAAAATTCGGCGCACCGAAGGCAACATATCGTGCAAAGGTTTTTTGAGAAAATCCACCGCGCCCAGTTTCATCGCCCGCACCACGTCTTTATGCTCGGCGTGCCCTGACATCATCACGATGGGTGTTTTAAATCCTGCGCCTATCCATTCTTCCAATAACAACATTCCATCTTGCCCAGGCATCCAAACGTCCATCATCACCAAATCAAATGTTTGGGTTTTAATAATGATTTTTGCCTCGGCTGCATCCGCCGCTAAAACCACTTGATAATTCACGTCTTCAAACATATCGCGCATCGTTTCGGCGTTAATGCGTTCATCGTCAATAATTAAAATAGTGCCAATAATTGCTCGTTTCATCAGTGCTCCTGAGTTGGGTTAATATTAAATTCAATCGTAATTCTAGCGCCACGAGGGGCGACGTTATTGACAAAAATATGACCATCGTGCTCTTCAATAATATTTTGCACAATCGCCATTCCGAGTCCACTGCCCTCAACTTTGGTGGTAACGTAGGGCTCAAACACGCGCTCAATCACCTCCGCATCAAAACCGTCGCCATCGTCCTCAATCGTCAAACGCACTAAACTTTGCTCGGGCAAATATTGACTCACGATTTTAATCGTCAAATCGCGCTGGTCACTCGCCGATTCGGTGGCATTTTTCACTAAATTAAGCAACACACGCGCAATGCTGTTTGGATCTAAAAATAAATCTGGCATATTTGTGCTTAATTCAGACCGAATGTGCACCTTCGGATGTGCGTCATACAGGGTGGTTGATTGGCGAATCAGTGCATTTAAATTAAACGGAATGCGCTGCACGCTCGGTGCATTTGCATATTCGGCAAACGCGCTGACCATCGTATCCATTGACTTCACCTGCGAAATAATGGTGTGTGTGGTTTTGTCCATAATCTCCAAATCTTTGCCGTCCAGCGTGTCCAAAAATTTGCTTCTCAAACGTTGAGCGGAAAGCAAAATCGGTGTTAATGGGTTTTTAATTTCGTGCGCCATTCGCACCGCTACCTCGCTCCACGCGGCTTTTTTCTGCGCTTGATTGAGTTGCGAAATATCTTTGATGACAATCACATAACCCAGCACCCGATTATCATTGTGCAGCGTTGCCCCTTGACACGCCAGCAATATACGCCCTTGGTTCGGCAATGCGATTTCAATCTGCTCGTCCCATTCGGTTTTGGTTTGGGTAAATTGCTTGGTCACCATCGCAAATAATGGCTCAAGATAAGTATATTGACGCGCAATGTCGTCATACACTTTGCCCACAAATACGCGCTCATCGGTGAGATTGAGCATTTTGCCAATCACGGGATTGATGAGCTGAATTTTCCAATCTCGATCCAGCCCAATCACCCCGTAAGAATATTTTAAAATGGTTTCTAAATACAAATTATGGGTGTCCAAACCCTCTCGTGAGCGTTTGATTTGTTTAGACATTTCGTTGAAATGCTTGACCAGTTCGCGCATATCTCGGTTTTTGACTAAATTCGTCACTTGCACGTCATAATTACCCGTGGCAATTTCTTTAGTCGCCAGCGACAAATTGTGCAGCGGCTTCATCAAATGATCCATCATCCGAAACACAATCATCAGCACGCTCAAAATCGTGAGCAAAATCGTTGAGGAAAAATCAATCAAAAAACGCTTTTGGGTAATCGATGTATTGAGTGAAAATTTAATCAAACTCGTGGCATTGCCAAAGCGTTTTACGCGCTCCACAAAACTCAATAAATCAGGCCCCGTGTGATAAATGGCGTGAATTTCCAAATACCCGTGAGCGTTGGATTTAGTGGACATTTCCACCTGAATTGTGTCGTTTAATTGCGCCGAATTCGGCAATCGCTCAGTTTGCTGGCGCGTCATTCCGCAATTTTTAAGCAGTCGCGTTTTGCCAATAATTTTTTGCTGAATATCGCGCAACGTGATTTGACACGCCCAACCTTGCGCAACCAATCCATTGAGAAAAATTTGCATCTTTTTTGGGTAATTTTTATCCGTTTTTTGCAGCCCGCTGTGAGTGATAATCAGCGTCAGCAAACGCTCGGTTTGAGCCGTGTATTTTTCGTTAATGACATTTTGCAATCCCTGATACAAACCATCCACTCGGCGAATAAAATGCTCATTGAACGAGTTAAAAGTTTGTTGAGAATCCAACACATTGGTTTGAATGGTTTTAAAAGAAAACGTGTAAAAAGACAGCACGGGCAAAATCACCAAAATCGGCACAATTTTAATAAACGACCAGGTAAATCGTGAGCCAATCAAACCGCCTTTAGTGTCGCGTTTCAAACGTCTGATATTCACACTAATATAGGCAATCGCCATCAGCCCCATCAGCCCATTATAAAACACCAAAACCCACCACCATTGTTTGATTAAATCAGGATTTAGCCCCAAATAAAATACGCCAGAAATGGACAATAAAAACACCACAAACCAAAACCAAGTCGGCGGCGTGTATTTTAATTTGAAGTCGTAATTTAAAACCATCGAGCCAATGCGCTAAAAAATGTTTGGCGGATTATCGCATATTCGCGTTTTAATGGTTAAATGGATTGTAAATCCCGCAAAATCATTCAAAATCATTCACAGTAACTTAAAAAAATATTCAAAAATCATTCAAACTCGCACCCTATGCTCATCACCACAAACACCCAACTCAGCGATTTTTTGCGCACCATTGAGACCGAAACTGAACTCGCCATTGACACCGAATTTAGGCGCATCAATACTTATCGCCCGATTTTGTGCCTGCTTCAAATTGCCACGAAACAAACGGCAGTTTGCATTGATATTTTGGCATTTGACGATCTCACGCCTTTGTTTGACAAACTCTATCACCCCGACACGCTTTGGATTGTGCACGCCAGCACGCAAGATATTGAGGCAATTTATCAGCATTCTGGGCAATTTCCAAAGCGTTTGTTTGACACTCAAATTGCCGCCAGCCTGCTCAATTACCCCGCGCAAATTTCCTATCAGGCACTCACTCAATCCCTGCAACAGGTGCATCTGCCCAAAGCTTACACCCGACTTGATTGGACCACGCGCCCGCTGCCACTTGAGGCGATTGAATACGCTTTGGACGATGTGCGGTATTTGCGCAAAAATTATCACACATTGCGCGCTCAACTCAGCACCGAACAAAAATCCACGTGGATGGCGGAGGAAAGTCGCACTTTGCTGGCTCGGGTGACTTGCCCGCTGGATATTCATCAAACGTGGCAAAAAGTGCGCGGCTTCAAAAATCTGCCCAAAACCAAACGCACACTCGGCGCTCAACTCAGTGCGTGGCGCGAACAACAAGCACAACAGCGCAACAAACCCAGACGCTGGATTATGTCCGACGAGCAGTTGATAAATTACGCCCTAGATTTGCAAAAACTCAGCGCCAAATCCCAAGCCAAATTTAGCGATTTTCTCACGCAACACCCCGAACTCGCCCAACTCACCCCCGCCATTATTGCGCACAAACCGCCCACTCCCAGCGAAAAATCCAGACAAGCCGAATTACAAAAACTCATCGCGCAAAAAGCCAATCAGTATAATTTACAACCAGAAATCATCGCCAGTAACAAAACCCTGTTGCATTACGCTCAGGGCAAACGCGCATTAAATATGTGCCAAGGCTGGCGCGCCACCTTATTATCCAAGGACACTCCTTATGCAAAATAGCATCCAACCCGTTTCCGCAGGCAACTTGCCCGATGAAGTGAACGTTATTATTGAGATTCCAGCGCATTCTTCGCCCGTCAAATACGAGATTGACAAAACCACAGGCGCGATGTTTGTGGATCGTTTTATCGCAACGCCAATGTTTTATCCCTGTAATTATGGTTTTGTGCCCCAAACTTTGGCTGACGATGGCGATCCAGCGGATGTTTTGGTGATTACGCCGTATCCACTGATTCACGACAGCGTGATTGTAGTGCGCCCAATCGGTGTGTTACAAATGACAGACGAGGCAGGCAGAGACTCAAAAATACTCGCCGTGCCGATTGACAAACTCTGTCGTTCGTATCACAAAATCCAATGCATTGATGACGTAGAAGTGACTTTGAAAGATCAAATTGAGCATTTTTTCAAATATTACAAAGATTTAGAAATGGATAAATGGGTGAAAATTGAAGGCTGGGGCACTGCCGCAGATGCCAAAAAAGAATTGATTGAGGCTTTTCAG
>CAZRUL010000001.1:26780-48917 GCA_964603245.1 uncultured Piscirickettsiaceae bacterium | reverse complement strand
TGTTCTTTTTGTTTCATTTTGTGTGTTTTAACGATGCCAAATAACGTTTTTCAAATCATCGCTGGCACTCACAAAGGCAGAAAATTGCATTTTACCGATGCGCCAAATCTCAGACCAACACCCAACAGAGTGCGCGAAACTTTATTTAATTGGATTGGTTTTGAGGCGCATCACAAAACCTATTTGGATCTTTTTGCAGGCAGTGGATCGCTGGGATTTGAGGCATTTTCCAGAGGCGCAAAAGCGGTTACGTTGATTGAAAACAATCGCTCGGTGTGCCAAAGTTTGAGCAAAAATTGCACCCAATTAAACGCCCAAAATATCCAGATTTTTCATCAAAACGCCTGTCAATTTTTAGCCTCAACCACTGAAGTGGTGTTTGATTTTGTGTTTTTAGACCCGCCTTTTCATCAAAATTTTTTGCCAAAAACTCTAAAATCCCTCTCCGTCAGCCATAAAATCGGCTCGGAATCTGTGCTTTATTTAGAATCCGAATACCCCATAATTGAGGCAGAAATCGCCCCATTATTTACTCAAAAAATCAAAATCCTCAAACAAAAACGCGCGGGACAAGTGCATTATTGCCTCGTCAAAATCTTATGAAAAAAAACGCCATTTATCCAGGTTCGTTCGATCCCATCACCAACGGACATATTGATTTAATCAAACGTGCCAGCGGGATTTTTGATTGCGTCACCGTTGCCATTGCCAACAATCACAAAAAAAAACCACTGCTGCCGATGAGCCAGCGCATCCAGCTCGCCACCATTGCTTTGGCAGATTTGGACAATATTCAAGTGCTGAGTTTTGACACGTTGCTGGTGGAGTTTGCTCGGCATCAAAACGCCCAAATTATTTTGCGCGGATTGCGTGCGGTGAGTGATTTTGAATACGAATTTCAACTCGCGGGAATGAACAAACATTTGGCGCCCGATATTGAAACATTATTTATGACACCAGCGGAACAATACGCCAATATTTCCTCTTCGCTGGTGAAAGAAATTTTATTGCTCGGTGGCGATATCAGTGCGTTTGTGCCAAAATCGGTGGCGCAAATCTTGACTAAAACCCTGACCCAATCGCGCTGAATTAAATTTAAAATTCGTGCCTTGAAAAACGCACCGACAGCCTTATATATGGGGTAATAAATTCTTAAAATCGGAGTCAAAAATGTCACGAATCATCGGTATTGATCTGGGAACTACCAACTCGTGCGTTGCCATTATGGACGGCGGCAGCGTTAAAATTATTGAAAATTCTGAGGGCGATCGCACCACCCCCTCAATTATTGCGTATCCTAAAAATTCGGATGAAATTTTAGTCGGACAACCCGCCAAACGCCAAGCGGTTACCAATCCTGAAAACACACTTTACGCCATCAAACGCCTCATCGGTCGTCGTTTTGATGAAGAAGCGGTGCAAAAAGACATCAACTTAGTGCCGTATAAAATCGTCAAAGCAGACAATGGCGATGCGTGGGTTGAGGTGAATGGCAAAAAAATGGCAGCCTCTGAGATTTCCGCCAAAGTGATTCAGAAAATGAAAAAAACGGCGGAGGATTATTTGGGCGAAACCATCACCGAAGCAGTGATTACCGTACCCGCTTATTTCAACGACTCTCAGCGTCAAGCCACCAAAGATGCGGGCAGAATCGCAGGATTGGAAGTCAAACGCATTATTAACGAACCCACCGCTGCCGCACTGGCTTACGGCATTGACAAAGGCAAAGGTGATCAAAAAATCGCAGTGTATGATTTGGGCGGTGGCACATTTGACGTTTCCATTATTGAAATGGAAGACATTGACGGCGAAAAACATTTTGAGGTGTTATCCACCAACGGCGATACTTTCCTCGGTGGCGAAGATTTTGATCATCGCATCATCAGTTATTTAGTGGCTGAATTTAAAAAAGATCAGGGCGTGGATTTGTCCAACGATCCTTTGGCGCTACAGCGTTTAAAAGAAGCAGCGGAAAAGGCAAAAATTGAACTGTCTTCTTCGGAGCAAACCGATGTCAATTTACCCTACATTACCGCTGATGCTTCGGGCCCGAAACATTTAAATATCAAAATCACCCGTGCCAAATTAGAATCTCTAGTAGATGAGTTGTTAAAACGCTCAATGGAGCCCTGCAAAATAGCCCTCAAAGACGCGGGATTATCCAGTGGCGATATTGACGAAATCATTTTAGTCGGCGGACAAACTCGGATGCCTAAAGTGCAGCAACAAGTGCGCGATTTTTTCGGTAAAGCGCCCAAAAAAGATGTCAATCCCGATGAAGCAGTGGCGATGGGTGCGGCAATTCAGGCAGGTGTGTTGAGTGGCGATGTCAAAGATGTGTTGTTGCTTGACGTCACTCCGTTGTCTTTAGGGATTGAAACGATGGGCGGGGTGATGACCAAACTGATTGAAAAAAATACCACCATTCCAACCAATGCCAGCCAAGTATTTTCTACCGCCTCGGACAATCAAAGCGCGGTCAGCGTGCATGTGCTTCAAGGCGAGCGCGAAGTGGCAAATGCCAACAAATCTCTGGGGCAATTTAATTTAGAAGGCATTGCATCTGCGCCCAAAGGTCAGCCTCAAATTGAGGTCACGCTGGACATTGATTCCGATGGTATTTTGAATGTGTCCGCGAAAGACAAAAACACGGGCAAAGAGCAGTCCATCACCATTAAAGCCTCCAGCGGCTTGAGCGATGAAGAAGTGGAAAAAATGATTAAAGACGCCGAAGCACACGCCGATGAAGACAAAAAATTTCAAGAATTAGTGACCAGCAAAAATATGGCAGATTCTTTGATACACGCCACTAAAAAAACCATGGAAGAGCTCAAAGACGCGGTGAGCGACGATGAAAAATCAGCCATTGACGGCGCTATTACCGAGCTAGAAGACGCACTCAAAGGCGACGACAAAGAAACCATTGAAGCTAAAGTTCAGGCGTTAAACGAAAAAGCGCAACCACTCGCAGAAAAAGCGCAAGCAAAAGCAGGCGACAAACCAGCCGATGGATTTACTGACGCAGCAAATGCAGGCGCGAAAACACAGAACGATGATGTGGTGGATGCGGATTTTGAAGAAGTGAAAGACAAATAACGGCTGCATTTTTTCACTGTCGCTGGGTCGTTTTTGAGTTTATCCAACCGATCAATCTGCTGAAAATATTTGTCATTTTCACGCCTTTTGCCAGAATTTTTGAGAAGTTTTGGCAAAAGGCATTTTTTTTAATATTGCCACAAAATTATGTCAAAAAAAGATTATTACGAAGTGCTGGGCGTATCCAAAAATGCCGACACTGCGACGATTAAAAAATCCTACAAACGCTTGGCGATGAAGCATCATCCCGATCGCAATATTGACAACAAAGCCGCTGCCGAGGAAAAATTTAAAGAAATTCAAGGTGCGTATGCTGTGCTTTCCAATGAGCAAAAACGCGGCGCTTACGATCAATTCGGACATGCGGGCGTTGATGGCAGTGCGGGCGGTGGTTTCGGCGGTGGCACTCCATTTAATGGCGGTGGGTTTGGCGATATTTTTGGTGATATTTTTGGTGGCGCTCAGCAACAAAACGACAATCACGGAGCTGATTTGCGCTACGATTTAGAAATCAACCTCAAACAAGCTGTTGACGGCACCGAGGTAAAAGTTCGCATTCCTAAAAACGAAACCTGCGACAATTGCACTGGCACGGGGGCTACGCCTGGCACTAGCATCAAAACTTGCACCACTTGCCACGGGTCGGGACAGGTGCAAATTCAACAAGGATTTTTCGCCGTGCAACGCGCCTGCCACAGTTGCTCTGGCACGGGACAAAAAATAGAATCGCCGTGCAACATCTGCCACGGGCAAGGCGTGGTGCGCAGACAAAAAACTTTATCGGTCAAAATTCCAGCAGGCGTGGATACGGGCAATCGGATTCGGTTGAGTGGCGAGGGCGAGGCGGGCATTCGGGGCGGATCAAGTGGTGATTTGTATGTGCAAATTCACGTCAAAGAACACGAATTTTTTCATCGCGAAGACCGTGATCTTTATTGCGAAGTGCCAATTAGTTTCGTCACTGCCACACTCGGCGGATCTATTGAAGTGCCAACCCTTAACAACACCCTCAAACTCAAAATTCCAGCGGGCACGCAAACAGGTCGGAGATTTAGATTAAAAGGCAAAGGCGTGCCAGTGATTCGGAGCACTGCCCGAGGCGATTTGATCTGTCAAATCAAGATTGAAACGCCAGTAAATTTGAGTGCTAAACAAAAACAACTCTTGGAAGAATTCTCAGGTTTGTGCAGCAAAAAACACCATCCAGCCTCAAATTCTTTCTTCGGTAAAATGAAGTCGTTTTTTGAATAATCTCATTTAACAAACACCAAAAAACACATTCTACTATTATCGTTCTTGTATAATCCGCTCAAATATTTTCAATCATTATCTTTCAATCACTATTCACATTATGGCAATCAGGACATTAGACATTCAGCAATTGAATCAAGCAAAAGCAAAACAAGCGCGCAAAGTCCCGAGTGCCATCAAAAACAAAACGCACAGTGATCTCAATATGCATAACCCGCGCGCCGCCAGAGAAGCAGGAAAATCTTTTGCTCGCGCTCTATTTGTCGCATAAATTCGTTTGGGGCAAATTGCTACCATGCCATCTGATTTAGCCGAATTCATTCAATCTATTTACGAAGAAATAACCAACATTACTGGCGAATTTAAAGACTTTTCTATGGGGTCTGCGGATATTTCGGACTGTGATGTCATTATTGACAACATTCAAAACAAACCACTTATTGCGATTGATAATGGCGCAAATGCCTTTAAAAAAGTTGCTAATGTGGTGATGCATATTTTTTACGCCTCGCCTCTCAAAACGCCTATTTTTTCTGATTCTCCGATTGCGCAATTTATCAATCCAAACTTCGCTGAATTAAAAAATCTCAAAGACACAGACAATCATCAAAACGCTTTAATCGCGATTGCTTACGGGCTGTTTTTGCTCAATCAAGAAAAAACCTTTACTCAATCTATTTATTTTTCCTGCCATTCTTTAGTGGAACTCATTCAAACGATGTGTCGTATGGAATTGGATAATATGGATAATCTACTCTCAAGCACTCATTATTTAAGCCTACTTTTTGAGCAGGCAACTTACAAATGCAACGCCGATATTGAATACCAGCCTTGCGCCCTACCCTGAAAAACACTTATGAAAATCCACCAAATCAAAGCCAGAGAAATTCTAGATTCCCGAGGAAATCCCACCATTGAAGCCGATGTGATTTTACAAAATGGCACAATCGGTCGCGCAATGGTGCCATCGGGTGCATCAACTGGGCAGCGAGAAGCACTAGAATTACGCGATGGTGACAAATCTCGTTATCTGGGCAAAGGCGTGTTAAAAGCGGTTGGATTTGTCAATACCGAAATCAATCACGCGCTGAACGGTTTTGAGATTGAAGATTTGACCGCCATTGATCAAGCAATGATTGATTTAGACGGCACAAATACCAAATCAAAACTCGGCGCAAATGCGATTTTATCGGTCTCACTGGCTGCCGCCCATGCGCGTGCTAATCATCAAAACAAACCTTTGTATGCCACGTTAGCGCAAGGCACGGATTATCAATTACCCGTGCCGATGATGAATATTATCAATGGCGGAGAGCACGCAAATAACAGTGTTGATATTCAAGAATTTATGATTATTCCCACAGGTGCGCCAAGTTTTAGGGAGGCATTGCGTTATGGCGCTGAGGTTTTTCATCATTTAAAAGCGATTTTAGAATCCAAAAATATGTCTGTTGCGGTGGGAGATGAGGGCGGATTTGCGCCTGATTTGTCTTCCAACGAAGAGGCGCTTACGATTATTTTAGAAGCCATTAAAAATGCAGGATACGAAGCAGGCAAAGACATTTTTATCGGCATTGATGCTGCCAGTTCTGAGTTTTATGCGGACGGAAAATACACGCTCGCCTCGGAAAATAAATCCCTCACCTCAACAGAATTAGTGGCATATTGGGCCGACTGGGTTGAGCGCTATCCGATTATCTCGATTGAAGATGGGCTGGATGAAAACGACTGGGCTGGCTGGGATTTACTCACCCAAAAATTGGGCAACAAAGTGCAATTGGTCGGCGATGATTTATTCGTCACAAACAGCAAAATCCTCGCGCGCGGCATTGAAAAAAATATCGCCAATGCAATTTTAATCAAAGTCAATCAAATCGGCACATTAACCGAAACTTTTGCTGCGATGAAAATAGCAAAAGATGCAGGCTACGCCTCGGTTATGTCGCACCGAAGTGGCGAAACCGAAGACACCACCATTGCCGATTTAGCGGTCGGCACAAGTTGCGGGCAAATCAAAACTGGCTCATTATCGCGCTCAGATCGGCTGGCAAAATACAATCGCCTGCTCAGAATTGAGGAAGAATTGGGCGAAAATGCAAAATATGCAGGCATTTCTGCTTTTAAATATTTATAAAATCCCTCAAAATTAGCCCATCTCAACGGTGAAATTTGAGAGATAATTGCCTATCAATATTATTTTTATATCAACAACTTGATTGGAAACACTCTCCACCTTTTGGCTTAGCATCATCCTCATCGGGCTGATTTTGCTGTCTGCCTTTTTTTCTAGTTCTGAAACCGCGATGATTGCCATCAATCGTTATCGTCTCAAAACGCTGATTCTGAAAAAAAATACTCAGGCAAAACGCACTGAAAAATTACTCAGCAATTTAGATCCACTGATTGGCACAATTTTGCTGGGCAATAATTTCGTCAATATTCTCGCCTCCAGCATTGCCACGATTTTGACGCTTAAATTTTGGGGCGAGGGCTCGGTGTTTTATATGTCCATCGCGCTGACGTTTGTGATTTTGATTTTTGCCGAAACCACACCCAAAACGTTTGCTGCCAAAAATCCCGAAAAAGTGGCACTGCCTGCTGCGTTTGTGATTGAAAAACTCATCATTTTATTCAAGCCGCTGGTGTGGATTATTGAGCAATTATCCAAACATATTCTAAAATTGTGTGGCATTCAACAGTATCACCAATCGGATCAAATCAGCTCAGAAGAATTAAAAATGGTGGTCAATAACGTCCAGCCAAATCTGGACTCTAAATATCAAGAAATGTTGCTCAATGTGATTGATTTAGAACAGGTGAAAGTTGAGGATATTATGATTCCAAAACAAGCACTGATTGGCGTGGATATTAACAACACCGCGGAAATTTTGGAGCAATTACAACACGTCCAACACACCCGCCTGCTGACGTTTAATGGCAATCAAAATCACATCACTGGCGTGCTTCATATGCGCGATGTGGCAAATTTATATGCACGCAATAATTTTAGTATTGAGGCTTTACTCAAACTCATTCGCCCGCCTTATTTTGTGCCAGAGGGGGTGAGTTTGATGCGTCAATTAGCACATTTTCAAACCCAAAAAAGGCGCACTGGACTGGTGGTAGACGAATACGGAGAGGTGCATGGGATGATTGTTTTAGAGGATATTTTGGAAGAAATCGTCGGCAAATTTACCTCTAATCAACACGAAGAATTTGTGGATTTAACCCAGCAAACCGATGGCAGTTATGTCATCAATCCAAAAATAAATATTCGCACATTGAACGTCGCACTCAAAATCAATTTGCCCACGCTCAAAGCAAAAACCCTCAACGGGCTGATTTTAGAAGAATTACAAAGCATTCCGAAGCGCGATATTAGTTTGAAAATTGACGGATTGTTGATTGAAATATTGCAAATTTCCAACCAAACCATCAAACTCGTGAAATTAACAAAACTCTAAACAGCGCGCAACAAAACACACTCAACAAAACACGCTCAAACCAAAATAATCGGCTGGGGTTTTGGCGTCAAAGATTGCCCAACGCGCACCGCCTCTCCCGCCCTCAAACACACATTTTGTGCATTATTTGGCATCAACATAATCACCGTAGAGCCCATATTAAAACGCCCCAATTCATCGCCTTTTTGCAAATAAACGGGAGAATTTTGATACTCGAAATGTTGCACTTTTTGCTGATACGGCGGGTTAATTTGCCCGTGCCACACGGTTTGCATTGAGCCGACAAAAATCGCCCCCACCAACACAAACGCACACAGTCCAAACTCAGTTTGAAAATAACAAACCACGCGCTCATTTCTAGCAAACAAACCATTCACGCCGCCAACCGTGGTTTGATTGACTGAAAATAAATCCCCAGGAATATAGCTCATTGACACCAAATCGCCATCATAGGGCATATGAATTCGGTGATAATCTTTGGGCGAGAGGTAAATCGTGGCAAAAAAACCCGCCTCAAACGCACTGCTTCTGTCGTCACCCGCCAACAAATCCGCCACCCGATAGCGATGATTTTTCGCCTGAATAATTTGCCCGCACTCAATCACTCCCGCCTCAGACACCACGCCATCCACGGGACACACAAGCGAAGTTTTGGCAATCGGTCGGGCACCAGATTTGAGGGCACGGGTAAAAAAATCATTAAAATGCCGATAATCTTCAATATTTTCGCGCTTGGCTTCGGCTAAATTTACCTGATAATGACGCACAAACCAACGGGTAAAAAGACGTTTTAACCAACGATTTTCAATCCGCGCAAACCGAAACATCCACTTTGAAAGCAAGTGCTGAGGGAGAATATGTTGCCACCAAGTCATACGCTACCTCAATTTAGTTTGAATAAATGCCAACGCATTTTGATACGCCACTTCAATTTTATCGGGGCAATTGCGCGCCTTGTATTCCACCTGTTCATTGTCCGCGTGCGTGTCGCTAATCACAATTCTATGCGGAATGCCCCACAATTCAGAATCGGCAAACATAATCCCAGGGCGCTCTTTTCTGTCATCCAGCAACACCTCGATTTCGTGGTCTAAAAATTGCTGATACAAATCAAGCGCCAACTGATGAACGCGCGTAGATTTGTGATAATGAATCGGCACAATCACCACTTGAAACGGCGCAATTGACGCAGGAAAAATAATCCCTCGATCGTCATAATTTTGCTCAATCGCCGCCGCAATCACGCGCGTCACGCCAATCCCATAACAGCCCATCGTCATTGCCACCGCTTTGCCATTTTCGCCAATCACATTCGCATTCATCGCCCGAGAATATTTATCGCCGAGTTGAAAAATATGCCCCACTTCAATGCCGCGCTTAATCACCAATTTGCCCGTGCCACAAGGGCTATCGTCGCCTTCAACCGCGTTGCGCAAATCGGCAGTGGTCAAATCCACGCCCGCCCAATTCGCCCCCGTCAAATGATAATCCCACGCATTTGCCCCGCACACAAAATCACACAAAACAGCCGCCGAATAATCCACAATCAGCGCAATCGGTAAATCTTGCACGCCGATAAAACCCTTTTTTAAATTCAGATTTTTGATCTCCTCTTCGGTGGCAAATTCAAATTCGCCCAACAAATTTTGCGCTTTAATCTCGTTTAATGCGTGATCCCCGCGCAATGCCAACGCCCTAAATCCGTGCTCAGTTTTGACGATTAACGTTTTTATACACTGCTCGGGTGCCACCTTTAAAAACGCGGATACGTCCTCAATACTGGTTTTTTTCTTGGTTAAAACTTTGCACACAACCGCGCTCGGTGTGGCTGTTTTCACTGACTCAGAAAACGCCACTTTTTCAACATTCGCCGCATAATCAGACCCGTCCGAGAAGCAAATTGCATCCTCTCCAGACTCAGCCAATACGTGAAATTCGTGCGAACGATCGCCACCAATCGTCCCAGAATCCGCCAGCACTGAGCGATAATCCAGCCCCAATTTGTCAAAAATATTGCAATAAGTTTGGTGCATCAAATCATAAGTTTGTTGAAGTGAATCCGCATCTAAATGAAAAGAATAGGCATCTTTCATAATAAACTCGCGCGCGCGCATCACCCCAAATCGCGGGCGAATTTCGTCTCTAAATTTGGTTTGAATCTGATAAAAATTCATCGGCAATTGTTTATAACTGCGCAAATATTGCGCTGCCAAATGAGTAATCACTTCCTCGTGTGTTGGTCCCAAACAAAACGAGCGATTGTGACGATCGGTAAAACGCACTAATTCTGCGCCGTATTGCGCCCAACGTCCCGATTGTTGCCAAAGTTCGGCGGGTTGCACCACGGGCATCAACAATTCTTGCGCGCCCGATTGGTTCATTTCTGCGCGAATAATCGCCTCAACTTTTTGCAAAATGCGCAACCCCATCGGCAAATAAGAATACAAACCCGAAGCGAGTTTGGCAATAAATCCTGCCCGAATCATCAACTGATGTGACACGATTTGCGCATCATTCGGCGCTTCTTTTTGGGTGGCAATTAACAGCTGGCTGGTTTTCATATAAAATACGCGCAAATAAAAAAAACGATTTTACCAATGCCCGACATTCAGACCCTACTAATTTGGGTGATTCCCACGCTTTTTGCCATTACCGTGCACGAGGTGGCGCACGGGCTGATGGCGAGTAAATTAGGCGATCAAACTGCAAAAATGATGGGGCGATTGTCGCTCAATCCCATCAAACATATTGATTTGATTGGCACGGTGCTGGTGCCGAGTTTTTTGTATTTCACCTCTGGCTTTATTTTTGGCTGGGCAAAACCCGTGCCGATTAATTTTAATGCGCTCCGATCGCCTAAAATAGATATGCTTTGGGTGGCGATTGCTGGCCCTGGGGCTAATTTTTTGATGGCGCTGATTTGGTTATTTGTGGTGGTGTTTGCGATTAATATGCGGTCGCAATTTTTGCTCGATATGGGGCATATCGGCATCAGTATCAATCTGATTTTGGGGGTGCTCAATTTATTACCGTTGCCACCGCTGGACGGCGGACGAGTGATGAGCGCACTATTGCCGCCACCGCTGGCATATCAATACGACAAATTGGAGCGTTACGGTTTGTTGATTTTGTTGGGTTTGATGTTTTTAGGGGTGTTTCAAAACGTGATTGCGCCGATTGTGCAATTTATTCAGCGCCAAATGATTGGATTAATTATTTAAAAATCAGTCAAAAAAAATCTTAAGACGAGCAGCTGACCTCAAGTCCGCGCGCCCACTCAGGGGCAACGCTGGTATAAGATTCATATTCCGAATGCGCCTCAAAAGGGCTTTGCAACAACGCAAATAATACGCCAATTTCGCGATAATCTTGCTCGTCTTCTGCTTTGCGAATCGCCACCTCAGCCAAATAATTGCGCAAAATAAACTTAGGATTGACGCGGTTCATCGCCTCACTTCTGCGCGGGTGATTTTCTTGATTAATGCGCACCGAATATCGTTTAATCCACTGCGAAAAATCTTGATCGCGCGCAAAATTATCCAAATCGGACAAGCCTCTCAAAGCATTTGTATAATCTTTTTTGTGCTGAAATAACACCTCAAAAAATTGTGAAATCAACGCATTGTCTTGATCGTCTTGTTCCAACAGTCCAAATTTTTGGCGCATCAAATCCGAATAAAACGTCACCAAATACGTTTGATATTTTGCCAAAACAGCCTTTGTTTGCGCAGGATTGATCAAACTAGATAATGCCTCAGAGAGTCGCACGAGATTCCAAAACGCCACGCCAGGCTGCTGATCAAATGCATACCGCGCCTCATAATCGGAATGATTGCACACAAATTTTGGGTTATAAGTTTCCAAAAATCCAAACGGCCCGTAATCAATCGTCAGTCCCAAAATTGACATATTGTCCGTATTCATCACCCCGTGCGCAAATCCGTGCGCCTGCCAATCGGCAATCATTCGTGCGGTGCGCCGAACCACTGCCAGCAAAAAATCCGCATAACGATCCGACCCGCGACATTCAGGAAAATACTGCGCAATCACAAAATCAGCCAATTGCTTCACCTGTGCATTTTGTCCGCGCGAGGCAAATAATTCAAAATGTCCAAACCGAATATGACTTGGTGCAACACGCGTCACAATCGCCCCTGTTTCAATATTCTCCCGATAAACTTGCGTTTTGCTGCCCACCAAAGCCAGCGCCTGAGTGCTCGGCGCGCCCAAAGCGTGCATCGCGATGGAGCATAAATATTCACGAATGGATGAGCGCAACACCGCTCTGCCGTCAGCATTCCGCGAATACGGCGTTTGACCCGCGCCTTTTAAAGACAATTCGTAGCCGTTGATTTGACCGATTAAACACGAACGCCCATCGCCGAGTTGTGGCACAAAATGCCCAAACTGATGCCCTGCATAAATACTTGCCAGTGGCGGTGTGTTGTGCAATAAAACCTCACCTGAGGCGACCGATAACAATTCGCTATCACTCGGAAACCAGTCCAGCGTTGTTTGCAAAGACTGATTTTTATGAATTAAAAAAGTGCCATCCAGCGGCTGAGTGCGAACTTCACTCGCAAAATCAGCGCCGAGTTTGGCAAAATCAAGCGAGTTTTTTGCGCAGCAGCTCATTGACTTGTTTTGGGTTGGCTTTGCCACGAGTGGCTTGCATAATTTGACCGACAAAAAAACCTAATATTTTGTGATTGCCCGCCTTAAATTGTGCAACCTGCGCGGTATTATTGGCAATAATTTGCGCAACAATCGCCTCAATCTCGCCCGTGTCAGTCATTTGTTTGAGCCCCTGAGATTGAATAATTGCATCCGCCGACGTGCCACGCTCGCACATTGTTTTAAACACATCTTTGGCGATTTTGCCAGAAATAGTGGCATCCGTAATTCGCGTAATCAACAATGACAACGCTTGCGCAGAAACAGGCGATTGCTCAATTTCCAACTGATTTTTGTTCAAAAAAGCCAATAATTCGCCCATCACCCAATTCGCACATAATTTGGCATTTTTAGTGTTTTGTGCAGGCATCATTTCAAGCATCATCTCAAAATAATCCGCCAAAGATTTTTGCGAAGTCAGCACATCAGCATCATATTCGCTCAAACCCAATTCGGCAATAAATCGGTTTTTTTTCTCCGCTGGAAGTTCGGGCAACGTCGCGCGAATTTCTGCCAGTAAATCATCCGAAATATGCACGGGCAACAAATCTGGATCTGGAAAATAACGATAATCGTTCGCAACTTCTTTTGAACGCATCGCGCGCGTTTCGTGTTTCACCGAATCATACAGGCGCGTTTCTTGCGCCACCGTGCCACCCTCTGCCAAAATATCTTGCTGACGCGCCACTTCTAAATTAATCGCGCGTTCTAAAAATTTAAAAGAATTGATGTTTTTAAGCTCAGCGCGCGTGCCCAATTTTTCCTGACCGAGCGGGCGAATTGACACATTTGCATCGCACCGAAACGAGCCCTCTTGCATATTGCCATCGCAAATTCCGAGATATTGCACCAAAGCGTGGATTTTTTTCGCATACGCCAGCGCCTCTTTTGCACTGCGCATATCGGGCTCAGAAACAATTTCAAGCAACGGCGTGCCAGCGCGATTTAAATCAACCGCGGTGTAATCAGCAAACATATCGTGCACCGATTTGCCCGCATCTTCTTCTAAATGCGCGCGCGTAATGCCGATCGTTTTGACGCAATCCCCGAGGCTAATTTGAATCTCGCCTTTGCCGACAATCGGCCAGTCCATTTGCGAAATTTGATACCCTTTGGGCAAATCTGGATAAAAATAATTTTTCCGATCAAACACATTGCGCTGATTGATGTGTGCGCCAATTGCCAAACCAAATTTGATGGCTTTATGCACCGCTTCAACATTTAGCACTGGCAACACGCCCGGCAGCCCCAAATCCACCGCACACGCCTGCGAATTCGGCGCTTGTCCAAATTGCGTGCTGGCACTTGAAAAAATTTTGGATTGGGTGTTGAGTTGCGCGTGAATCTCCAAACCAATGACTGTTTCCCATTTCATAATTAATTTTTATTAGTGTGCCGATAGACAAAATCTGGGTCAAGATCTATGTTGCCATCCCATTCTATAGTGTCAAAAGACACTTTAACCGTGTTAAAAATGGCGACCTCTTTGATGCGCTGAAAAACCCCAAAATCCAAATAAGGATTCATATCCAATAAGCCTCTTTCGTTATTATCAAAAACCACATCAAGTTGATAATTCTCCAAGGCCTTAACGCTTTTAATTGCTATATTCATCATTAAAAATCTAATTTAGGGGTGTTATTTTAAAAGGAGGCTTGCCTGCCATCACAAAACCCCAATTTTTTTTAAGTTCGTTTTGATGAATGACTGCCCACGCTAACACTATTTTTTGTTGTTTAGAAGGTAAATTACTTTTAATTATTTCACAAGTATCAATATTAATCGTGGCTTTGTATTCAGCATAATACGCATGAAAATGCGCAGGTGGATGCTCATCTGGCGCATAATACAGACGAATAAAAATACCATAAAACATTGAAATAGTGGGCACTATAACCCCTGTGGGATTTTCTGATGCCAATCGGTTTGGCGTTGAAACTGATGGGCGATATTCAATAATTTAGACTCGGACCAATAATTTCCAATCAATTGCAATCCGACAGGTAGATTTTGGGAAAATCCCGCAGGAATACTCATCGCTGGCAAGCCCGCTAAATTCGCCGATAAAGTGTAAATATCCGCCAAATACATTGCAACTGGGTCTTTTACAGAGCCCAAATCAAACGCAGTGGTTGGCGACACTGGCCCCATAATCACATCCACCTCATTAAATGCATTTTTAAAATCATCGCTGATCAAGTGGCGGATTTTTTGGGCTTTGAGATAATACGCGTCATAATAACCCGCCGACAAAGCATACGCGCCAATCATAATGCGACGCTTGACTTCCGCGCCAAATCCTTCAGAGCGCGAACGCAAATACAGGTCTTCCAAATCGCGTGGATTTTCACAACGATAGCCATATCTCACGCCATCAAAACGCGATAAATTAGAGGAGCATTCGCACGGCGCAACAATGTAGTAAGTGGGAATCGCGTGGGCTGAATTTGGCAGTGACACCTCGCGCACAGTGGCGCCCATTTTTTCAAATTCTGCCACCGCTGCCATCACTTGAGTTGCTACGCCGTCATTCAAACCCGCAGCAAAAAATTCTTTTGGCAGTCCAATTTTCAGCCCCCGAAGGGATTGATTTAAATCCGCGGTGTAATCTGGCACGGTTTGTTGCGCGCTGGTGGAATCTTTTTCATCAAATCCTGCCATCGCATTGAGCACAATTGCGGCATCTTGTGCGGTTTTAGTCATCGGACCTGCCTGATCCAAACTGGAGGCGTAGGCAATCATTCCGTATCTTGAAATGCGCCCGTAAGTTGGCTTCAAACCCGTAATGCCACACAAACTCGCAGGCTGACGAATCGATCCACCCGTGTCTGTGCCTGTGGCAAAACAACTCAGCCCACCCGCCACACTCGCTGCTGAACCGCCCGATGAGCCGCCTGGAATTTTTGCAGTATTCCACGGATTTTTAACCGCACCATAAAATGAATTTTCATTCGACGAGCCCATCGCAAATTCATCCATATTGGTTTTGCCCAACATTATTAAACCCGCTTGATTTAATTTGTGGCTCACGGTGGCATCATACGGCGCGATGAAATTATTCAGCATTTTGGAGCCTGCCGATGTTTTCACCCCTTTGGTGCAAAAAATATCTTTGTGCGCATACGGAATGCCCGTCAGTGCGGTGGCGTTTCCAGCGGCGATTTGGGTGTCGGCGATTTTTGCCTGAGCGAGTGCTGATTCAGCAGTGACCGTGATAAAAGCGTTTAATTCGGAGCGATCAATCCGCGCCAGATAATGTTGAGTGAGTTCAAATGCAGAAAATTCTTTATTGAGCAGCCCTTGGGTTAATTCGGCGATGGTTTGAGTGTGCATATTATTCAATCACGGTGGGCACTAAATAATGACCGTTGCCCGTTTGTGGCGCAATGGATTGGAACAGTTCCGCTTGGTTTGTGTCAATGACTTTATCGGCTCGGAGGCGTTGCGACATATGCAATGGATGTGCCATCGGCGTCACGTTTTGGGTGTCAATTTTGGCTAATTGCGCGGCTAGATTTAAAATATTATTTAAATCTTGAGTGATGGCTGACAACTGGTTTTTTTCAATGGACAAACGCGCTAAATACGCGATTTGAGTGGTTTGATTTTGCGTAAGTCTGGTCATTATTTTAAAATAATCGTGAATTTTGGCGCGCTTTAATCGACAATTTAATCAGCACCTTAAAACGGCGAGGGCATACTATTGAGCACATTCATCGGCTTGCTAAATGAAGTGCGCATCCGATTGATGTCTTTTTGCATCCAGCGCATCGAATGGCTCATTTCTTTCATATTTTTGTTCATTTTTTCCATATTATGCAGCTGATCCATTTTGCCGTTAATGCCATTCAAATCAAAAGTTATTTGATCTAAATTATCCAGCTTTTGGACAATCGCGCCCATATGTTTGTTCATCTGATTGAAATTATGTTGAATGCCATCCACATACAAAGTCATTTTGCGCACGCTGGCTGAAAGCTCATCAATACTGACTGCCATTGAGGTCATATTGGTGTCCATATTGGAATCCATCGTATTTGCCAGACGGCTCATATCCGCGGTAATTAAATAAATAATATAAAACACGCCGACAATAATCATACTGAACACGGCGAGCGCTGGCACAAAAAAATGCTCAAATTTAGACTCGGTGTGGCGATCAATCTCAGCCACTAATTCGGGCAATGACGCAGTGGGCATACCGTCTGGATGTGCATCTTCTGGTGTTCTTGAATCTTTTCGGGCGAATTTTCTGGCGTGAAAATGGGACTGTTTTTCGGCGGGTGTTTTGGGTTGATTAGACATTAAATATCATCCTGAAAGAATTGGGTCGTCCCAAAATACATCCTAAAAAATTCACTCTGCCACTAAAAACTGACCAATCACTTGATCCAACAAAGTTTTTTGATAATCGTCGCAAATAAACGCCTGCCCCAAACCAGCGAGTAATATCAAGCGGATGTTGCCATCAATCGCTTTTTTATCCACTAACATTGCTTCAATAAAATCTGTGGCGCTAATTTTACCGTTAATACGATTTGGTAAATTTGCTTTTTGCAATAAATCTGCCACTTGAGCCACGGAATCAGCACTCAAATACCCTGTCAATTGCGACAATTTTGCGGCCATCAACATCCCCACCGCCACCGCTTCGCCGTGCAAATACACGCCATAACCCAAAGTATTTTCAATCGCGTGCCCAAACGTATGCCCAAAATTAAGCAATGCCCGCTTGCCCGCCTCAAATTCGTCCGCTGCCACAATCGCTGCTTTATCGCGACAAGACTCATAAATTGTCTCAATAATCAGCGACTTATCCCGACCCATCAAAGCCGCCATATTTTGTTGCAAAAAATCCAAAAACGCAAGATTGCCGAGCAGTCCGTATTTAATCACCTCCGCCATTCCCGCTGAATATTGTCTGTCGTCCAGCGTATCCAGCGTGTCCACATCAATCACCACACATTTTGGCTGATAAAAAGCGCCAATCATATTTTTGCCCAGCGCGTGATTAACGCCCGTTTTGCCGCCGACGCTGGAATCTACCTGCGACAATAACGTCGTCGGGAGTTGAATAAACGCCACGCCGCGCTGATAACTCGCCGCCGCAAAGCCTGTCATATCGCCAACTACGCCGCCACCGAGTGCGATGAGCGTGCAACTTCTGTCAAATTTTGACGTTAATAATGCATCAAAAATCGTGTTCAGCGTGTTCAGTGTTTTGAACGCTTCACCGTCTGGCAAAATCACCTCGCGCACCAAAAAATCACTCAGCAAAGATTTAACGCGCGCCAAATATAAAGGCGCCACCGTGGTGTTGCTGACAATCATCACTTGCTTTCCAGCGATATGTTGAGTGAATAATTGTGGCTCTGACAACAAACCCCGCCCGATATAAATCGGATAAGCCGCGCTGTGCAAATCAAGATTTAAAACTTTCATAAAACACTCAATTTATGCATAAATTCGCCGCTCGCCCGCACCCGCCACATTCTCCACACAGCGACTACAAAGCTCGGGATGTTGCGCGTCACAGCCGACATCGGGTCGGTGATGCCAACACCGCACGCATTTTTGATGCGCAGACACAAGCACGCGAATAAACACCCCCGCACCCGCTGCAATGCAATCCTGCGGTTTATCCGTCAATGGGTGAATTCGGGCATCCGAGGCAATCAACACAAAGCGCAACTCCGCGCCCAATTTGTCAAGTTCGGCATAAATACGCGCGTCACAATAAATATCAATTTCAGCGTCCAATGAAGAACCAATCAGTTTTTCAGCGCGCATAACCTCCATTTGTTTGCGAATAAATGGGCTGATTGCGCGCGCCACTTCAATGGCAGGATTTTCATAATCAACACTGAGCGACTCATCCCAAGTTTGCAAAAACACACTGTCTGCTTTTTGATCGAGTGTATTTTGCTCGGACATATTTTGTGGCATATTTTGCTGCGGCATATTTCGCCAAACTTCCTCAGCGGTAAATGACAAAATCGGACACAGCCAGCGCACCATCGCCTCCAGCATTTGATTGAGTGCGGTTTGTGCACTGCGGCGCGCGCGTGAATTTTCCTGCGTGGTGTATTGTCGGTCTTTAATCACGTCCAAATAAAACCCACCCAAATCGTTGGTGCAAAAATTGAGAATGAGTTGCACCGCGTGATGAAAATTATAAGTGTCGTAACTGTGCAAAATCTCAGTCTGCAAATTCGCCGTTTTGGCAAGAATCCACCGATCCAAATCCAGCATATTTTCAGCCGCAAGTGCGTGCTCAGCGGGCACAAATCCAGCGGTATTTGCGAGCATAAAACGCAGCGTGTTGCGAATGCGACGATACGCATCAGCGGCACGTTTTAAAATCTCATCGGAGACGTGCATCTCGCCAGTGTAGTCGGTTGACGCAATCCACAAACGCAAAATATCCGCACCCAATGTATTCACTACTTTTTGCGGACTCATCACATTACCCA
Source organism: uncultured Piscirickettsiaceae bacterium (assembly GCA_964603245.1). GTDB lineage: Bacteria > Pseudomonadota > Gammaproteobacteria > PS1 > Pseudothioglobaceae > CAZRUL01. The sequence goes on along the minus strand of CAZRUL010000001.1, from coordinate 29,959 downwards.
CAGATTTGGACATTTTTTTGCCTGCTTTATCCACTGTAAATCCGTGGGTCAGCACTTGTTTGTAAGGTGCCCTTCCGTGCATTGCCACCGCAGAAATCAACGAAGATTGAAACCAGCCACGATGCTGATCCGAGCCTTCTAAATACAAATCCGCCACCTCTGCCAACTCAGCGCGCGCACTCAGCACCGCAAAATGACTCACGCCCGAATCAAACCACACATCCAGCGTGTCGGTGGTTTTGTCATAATTCGCCGCATCAGCACCCAAAAAATCACGAATGTCAGCAGCAAACCACGCCTCAATGCCGCCTTTTTCAATCATCAAAGCGGCGCGCTCAAACAATGATTTAGTGTCGGGATGCAATGAACCCGTTTGTTTGTGGACAAATAAAGTAATCGGCACACCCCAAGATCGCTGGCGCGAAATGCACCAATCGGGGCGATTGCCCACCATCAACTCAATCCGTTTTTGCCCCCATTCGGGTATCCATTTCACCCGAGGAATTTGCGCATTCACCGCATCGCGCAAGCCATTTTGTTGCATCGCAATAAACCATTGCGGCGTTGCTCTAAAAATCACCGGTGTTTTGTGACGCCAACAATGTGGATACGAATGTTCCAGCGTTTCGTGTTGCACCAAAGTTTGGGTATTTTTGAGAATTTCAATCACGCTGGCATTGGCTTTAAAAATAAACTGCCCGCCCAATAATGGCGTGTTTTCAAAGAACACACCGCGCCCATCCACGGGACATTCCACTGGCAAATCATATGCCTTGCCCGCCACAAAATCCTCTTGACCGTGCGCAGGAGCGGTATGAACTGCGCCCGTGCCTGCCTCGGTGGTCACGTGATCTGCCAAAATAATTGGCACGTGTTTGGCATAAAAAGGGTGCTGCACTTTTAGCCCCGCCAACTCAGCGCCAGCCCACGTTTGCGTGCCGATTGTCGCTTTTTCAATACCGTAGCGCGCGATGGTCGCCTCAGCCAAAGCGTGTGCCAATAAATAATACTCCGCGCCGACATCCACCAAAACATAGTCCAATTCGGAATGCAATGCCACCGCTTCATTGGCTGGCAACGTCCAAGGCGTGGTCGTCCAAATCACCACCGATACAGGTTTATTCACTGCAAAAATCGCGCCATCAATCAGTCGAAATTTCACATCAATCGCATCGGATTTTTTCAGCTGATATTCCACCTCAGCCTCAGCCAGTGCCGAGCCACAATCGGTGCACCAATGGACGGGTTTATAGCCCTGAGAAACGTGTCCGTTTTCCACAATTTTGCCCAAAGCGCGAACAATATCCGCCTCGTATTGAAAATCTTTGGTGAGATAGGGATTGTCCCAATCGCCCAAAATTCCCAGCCGCTGGAAATCGCGTTTTTGTTGTGCGACTTGTTTATCGGCGTATTTTCTGCACGCTGCCCGAAAACTGTTGGCGTCAATTTTTGCCCCCACTTTGCCCGTTTTTTTCTCAACATTGAGCTCAATCGGCAATCCGTGACAATCCCAGCCTGGCACATACGGCGCATCAAAACCCGAGAGCGTTTTGGATTTAATGATGATATCTTTTAAAACTTTATTGACCGCGTGACCGATATGAATATCGCCATTGGCATACGGCGGGCCATCGTGCAGAATAAATTTGGGTTTGTTTTGGTTGTGTTTGCGGATTTTGGCATACAAATTATCGTCCTGCCATTGCTTGAACAAACCGCCTTCTCGATTGGCTAAATTTGCTTTCATCGCAAACTTAGTTTTGGGTAAATTTAGCGTAGATTTATAATCAGCCACAATGCATTTGAGCGTCGCAAAAAGGCGCAATTATACGTTAGAAAACTGCCTGAATTTGCACCTGAGCGTGGCGTAAAAAACCGTGATTATGACAAATTGACCAGTTTTAAAAGTGCGCTCACTTGCGCAGGTTTGAGCGATTCGTATTGATTAGCACGCAGCGAATCTGGCAGGCGAACATCGCCAAAACGCACCCGAATCAAACGCGATACGGTAAATCCCAACGCCTCCCACAAGCGCCGAACTTCGCGTTTTTTGCCTTCTTTCAGCACCACTTTATACCAACGATTTGCCCCCTGTCCGCCGCCCAAAGTGACGCGCGCAAATTTGGCAAAACCGTCTTCTAATTCCAGTCCTTCGGTGAGTTTTGTCAAATCTTCACGGTGCACATTTCCCAGCACTCGCACCGCATATTCTCGGTCAATTTCTGAGCTCGGATGCATCAATTTGTTCGCCAAATCGCCATTATTGGTAAATAACAACAGGCCCGAAGTATTCAAATCCAGCCTGCCAATCATCACCCAACGCGATTGTTTCGGCAACAAACTATACACGCTGAGGCAATCTGGATTGTCTTTGTTAGACATTGAGCAAATCACGCCTGCTTGTTTATTGAGCATAATAACTTTGGTTTTTTCCTCGGAGTAGCGCCCTAAATCCAACCGCCGACCGTCAATTTTCACTTGATCGCGCAACGTGGCTTTGTCGCCAATTTCAGCGGTTCGATTATTCACTTCAACGCGCCCTTGAGCAATTAAACGCTCCGCCCACCGACGCGAACCGTAGCCCGCTGTGGCAATTAATTTTTGCAGTCTTTCCATTTTTATGCTTTCAAAATTTTGACAAAATTCTCAAACTCAACATACAAATTCGGATTTTTATTTTGCTCTCTGAGACGAATAATAAAAGGCTCAGATTGTTTATAAATAGCAATAATCATTGATTTTTGAGATTTTTTAATCATCTCAACATCATAAATATCGGCAGCAGCGCCCACACTAATATTTTCATAATAATTCAGCAAATTCCGAATCGCGATCGCTTCTTTGTCTTGTAAATGGGTTGCATTTGCATAAATTGCAACGTCATCATCTTCGCTATTATGAATCTGTCTTAAAGTTCTCATACCAGATTTTAAAAAATCATCCTCTAAATCTTTCATCAATAAAACAATGGTTTTTTCTTTTCGCACGGTTGCTCTTTGATGTCGGATAGATAGCCACGCAACGAAAACAGCCACTATTAAAGTGGCTGTTTGTATCACTTGAAACACAACTGGACTATTCCAGTCCATTTGACCCTTCTTGTAAAATAATCATTGTTCTATCCTATAATTTTTAAAATAATAATTATAACGTAAATAAGCGTAAATACAATAAAAACT
>CAZRUL010000001.1:12127-26680 GCA_964603245.1 uncultured Piscirickettsiaceae bacterium | reverse complement strand
TGTCGCATAAAAACCCCGATTTCTCAGGGTTTCCAAACCGAACAATAAAACGATTTAACCGTGCCAAGCCAACATTGTGAGCAACATCGGAATAGACAAAATAACGTTGATACTAGACGCTAATGCGGCGAATTTTTTAGCCTTAACAATTTCCTGGGCGGTAGCTTCTTTCATCCCCAAAATCTTTTGCTGATTGGGCCAAATAATAAACCACACGTTAAACGCCATAATCGTGCCCATCCAAGTGCCCAGTCCAATCACTTCCAAACCCGATGCAAACGTAAACGCGCCAACAACCGTGCTCATTCCCGTGCTAACTATGCCATCAATCACCACGCCTTTGCTTTGCGCTAGCAACGACACACCCACCAACCAAGTCACTGCTGCTGACATCCGAAACCACAACAACGCCCGCGGCGCGATATATTTGCCAATGGCTTTAGGACCTGGACCGTCAGTATCGCCCAATGCCTCGCCCATCGCTGGCACTTGCACAAAATTAAAATAATACAGCAAACCGATCCAAACCACACCCGCCATCACATGTAGCCACACAGTTAGGGTAAAACCGTTGACCATATTTGGGCTGGTTTCACGCAATGCCAAAATTGAAATCACAGCAACAATAAAACCGATGATAATTTTGCCTTTGACTGAATTGATAAAATTCATATTCTCTCCTGAGATGTTATTAAAGTTTTGCAATTATAATTAAATAGTATGTCAATGTCCTTGTTTTTTGAACGCGATTACCCACCCAACCTAAGAGTTTTTTGATGCCAGAATTGCCCGAAGTTGAAACCACAAAACGCGGATTAGCGCCGCTGATTTGCCACCAAATCATTCAGCGCGTGTCTATTTATCGCGCTAAATTACGCTGGGAAATTCCTCCTCATTTACCCAAAACGCTGGTGCAGCAACCCGTGCTCGGGATTGAGCGACGCGGCAAATATTTATTGCTGAAATTTGAGGTGGGCACGCTGCTCATTCATCTGGGAATGTCGGGCTCAATCAGCGTGGTCAATGCGCAAACGCCGCTGAAAAAGCACGATCATTTTGCGCTGTGTTTTGCCAATGGAATGTGTATGCGCCTGAATGATCCGCGCCGTTTTGGCTCGGTGTTATTTACCAAAAATGGGGCGCATCCGCTGCTGGATAATCTGGGCGTTGAGCCGTTGAGTGCGCTGTTTGATGACAATTATTTGTATCAAGCTTCACGCCAAAAACAACAATCCATCAAAGCATTTGTGATGAATAGTCGCGTGGTGGTTGGGGTGGGCAATATTTATGCGTGCGAGAGTTTATATGCGGCGCGGATTTTGCCAAAACGCCGTGCGGGCAGTATTTCAAAACAACGCTACGCACGCCTCACCGAGGTCATCAAACGCATTTTAACCGAGGCAATTGAAGCGGGTGGCACGACCCTGCAAGATTTTTCCAAAGTGGATGGCACGCCTGGATATTTTGCGCAAAAATTATCAGTTTACGGACGCGCGGGCGAGTGTTGCCCTGCTTGCTCGGGTAAAATACGCAAAATCACACAACATCAACGCACCACTTTTTATTGCCCAAAATGTCAGACTTAGACACCCCACAAGAACTCTTTGAAACCAATTGTGCCACCAATTCCGAGCCGTTTGCCCTGCAAAATTTAGGCAAAATGATGGAGCCCGAATTTGGCGAAAATTGCGTGATTATTATTGACCCAGGAATGGCGTTGCACAATCGCGCTTACGCGGTGATTCGCTATCAAAATGAATTGTATTTTCGCCAATATTTAGAACGCGGCGCTAGCAAATTTATCGTCTGTTTAAATACGCAATTTGAAGACATTGAGCTCATCGGCAAATTTGAAACCGTCGGCTGTGTGGTGCAACAAAAACAACGCAAACAAAAACCGCGCCATTATTATCATTTGAACAAAAAAACCCAATCGATGGACTTCACCATCAGCGGCAAAATTAAAATTTAATTACGCCTTAAAATCCAACTCAGAATCGTATTCTGCCAATGTTTTTAACAATTCCTGCATATCTTCGGGCAACGGCGCTTTAAACGTCACAACCTCCCCCGACATCGGATGCGTCAAACTGAGTTTTTTGGCGTGCAATGCCTGCCGATCAAATGTTTTTAAGCCAAGTTTGAGCGGCTCTCTGGCTTGTTTTGGAAACCGCGCCATACCCCCATATAAACCATCACCCACCAGCGGGTAACCAATGTGCGCCAAATGCACGCGGATTTGATGAGTGCGTCCCGTTTCCAAAATGGCTTTAATATGCGTGTGATGCGCAAATCGTGCAATCACCCGATAATGCGTCGTCGCCACTTTGCCCGTCTCGCTCACCGCTTGTTTGATGCGGTTTTTGCTATCGCGCCCAATCGGCTTGTCAACCATTCCGCCCGAAATCATATGCCCATACACAATCGCCGAATATTCGCGCGACACTTGATGCGTTTGTAATTGCTCCACCAGTCTTTTTTGCGCAATTTCATTTCGTGCCACCACCATCAAACCCGAGGTATTTTTATCCAAACGATGGACGATTCCCGCTCTGTCCAATCGGCTCAAATTCGCGTCATAATACAGCAGCGCATTTGCCAGCGTGCCCGTCCAATTCCCCGCCCCTGGGTGTGTTACCAGCCCAGCAGGTTTGTTAATCACAATAATATCAGCGTCTTCAAACACCACATTCAGCGCAATTTGTTCGGGCAACCAACGATTGATTTTTTCCGCGCGCAAACTCAACGCCACCATTTCCCCGCCCAGCACTTTGTCTTTGGGTTTAAAAGTTTGCTGACCAATCAACGCTTTGCCAGATTTGATGCGCTCGGTGATTTTGGCGCGCGAATAATCAGGCAACATTTGTGACAGCGCAAAATCTATCCGCTGGTTGATAAATCTATCGGCAATAATAATGTGCAATTCAGCCATAATTTTTAATGGGTTTTTAATGGAGGGTTTTGAGTGAGTTTTTTAATGGGGGAGTTAATGAGTTTTTTTTAATGGATTTTCAGTTGGTTTTTAAAGGTATTTGAAGTCGCTCAACCACCACGCCCGCGCGCAAATGGCGGGTGATAATTTCATCAATGTCTTCTTCGTCAATGTATTGATACCAAATATTATCGGGATAAACCACTGCCACAGGGCCATTTTCGCAGCGCCCCAAACACCGCGATTCGCTCACGCCGATTTTGCCCTCGCCCAATAAATTGGCGTCGCGACATTTGTCTTTGGCGTAGCGATACAGTGATTTTGCGCCAAACTGCGCGCAACTTGTTTTGCCATCGGAACGTTGATTGTTGCAAAAGAAAATATGGCGACTGTAAAAATTCATAAATTATTCATAAATCAATGGCTCTTTGATAGCAAAATGGTTTGTCAAAACCCGTGATTTTTGCGGCTAATTTTGCTGCTTTTGCCGCGCCCATTTCTGTGAGCAAAACGGATAATACCTGATTTAATTCGCGCTCATCTGCCATCAATTTTTTGTCCGCCCCCGAAATAAGCAACACAAATTCACCCTTTTGACGCACTTTATCCGCCTCTAAATACGCAATCAACTCAGGCAATGGCGCGGTTTTAATGGTCTCAAATGTTTTGCTAATTTCTTTGGCAATACACACCAAACGATGCTCGCCAAAACACGCCAAACAGTCCTTCAGCGTTGCCACAATGCGCTTGGGGGATTCGTAAAAAATACTGGTTTGCTGCTGATATTTTAACGTTTGAAGAGTTTTTAAACGCATCGCAGGTTTTGCGCTCAAAAATCCAAAAAATCCAAACTGATTAGAGGCAAGCCCCGAGGCGGACAAAGCACTAATCAGCGCGCTCGCCCCAGGAATCGGCACCACTTGAATGCCTGCTTTTTTCGCCTCACGCACCAAAACATAGCCAGGGTCGCTAATCAATGGCGTGCCCGCATCGCTAATCAGCGCCAACGTTTGACCATTGTGCAAATGCTTGATAATATCAGTCACTTTTTGCGTTTCGTTGTGTTCGTGAAAGGCGCGCATTTTGGTATTAATTTGATAATAATCCAGCAAATACCGACTGTGGCGCGTGTCTTCTGCCAAAATCAAATCCACCGTTTTGAGAATTTCCACCGCGCGAAAAGTGATATCATCCAAATTTCCAATGGGCGTAGCGACAATATAAAGCATGTTTAGTTTTAAGCGAAAAATAGGCAATCAAGCAGAATTACTAGCCCTCAAATATTTAACCAAACGCGGCTTAAAATTGATCGAGCAAAACTACTTAACAAAGTTGGGTGAAATAGACATTATTATGCTTGATAAAAAAGCCAAAACACTGGTTTTTGTGGAGGTTCGTTATCGCAAAAATAGCCAATTCGGCACCGCCGTAGAAACCGTCACCCGCGTCAAACAAGGCAAATTGATTCGCGCCGCGCAACATTATTTACAGCAACACGCACAATATCAGGCATACGTTTGTCGGTTTGATGTTGTCGGGATTGAATCTGATTTAAAATGTCCTGAATTTTATTGGATTCAAAACGCTTTTGAATGTTAAACCTATTTAATATGAAAAAAATTACACTTATCAGTTTGCTACTCGTCGGGATTTTATCGCTATCTTCCTGTTTTTCTGTCATTCAAAGCGCCTCAACGCTCAACTCTTTGTTGTCTATTAGCAATGACAGGCGCAGTTCTGGGATGATTTTGGATGACAAAACATTAAAAGTAAAATTGTTTTTTTGGTCTCACAGCGAAGCACTGCTCAAACAAGGGGATTCGCATCTCAATTTTCTCACATTTAATCGCAACGTTTTAGTGACGGGCGAGGTGGCAAATACCGAATTGTGGCATTATGTTGCGCGCGCAATCAAACAAAAATTCCCACAAGTCAAACAAGTGTTTAATGAGCTTCAAATCACGCGTAGTAGCAATGTGCTCAGTCGTGCTAAAGATTCGGCAATCAGCGTGCATATTGAATTATTATTCCAAAATCAAGAGGTATTTCACCCGACCCACGTTCAAATCACAACCGAAAATCGGGTGGTGTATTTAATGGGAATGGTGACCCAGCGTGAGGGCAATAAAGCCGCTAAAGTTGCCACTAAAGCCAATGGCGTGATGAAAGTCGTGAAATTATTTGAGTATTTAAAATCCCGCCCCAAAGCAGAAATTGAACGCGACAAAATCCGAGAAGCGCGGGCAAAACAAGCAGCGGAAAGAGCGCAAAGAAAAGCCGAACTTGAAGCAGAAAAAGCCAAAATTCAAGACAAAATCAATCAATTAGAACGCAGCAACAAAAGCCTGTTTTTTTAGTCAATCGTCAAATTTCGCACGGGCGAAAATAAAAATCGGTGCTGTTCAGTGATGGCGCCAAATTTTGCTAACGCCGCCCAATGCATTTCCAGATACATTTGCGCGCCATAATTTTGGGGCGTAATTTTTGTTTGTTTTATTTTATTGTTAAATAAAAGATTTCAAATTTTATGAATACAATTCATACAATAGGTCATTCAATTTATGAAGTTGATGATTTTATTCAATTATTACAAAATAATAATATCAATACAATTGTTGATGTCCGAAGTATGCCGTATAGTAAATTTGCGCCACAATACAATAAAGACAGTATCAAACAATCTTTAAAAGACAAGAATATATATTATATTTTTATGGGTGATTTATTAGGCGCAAGATACGAAGATAAAAATTTATTATTTGATAATGGCAAGGTAAATTTTAAACAAGTTCAAAAAATTAAATCTTTTCAAGATGGCATCACTAGATTAGAAAAAGGAATCACTAAAGGATATAACATATCTTTAATGTGTGCAGAAAAAGAAGCTTTTGATTGTCATAGATTTGGTCTTATTTCAGAATTTTTATCAAAAAAAGATATAAATATTCAACATATTTATCCTAACAAAATCGTATCTCAAAAACAACTTGAACAACAATTATTAAAAAAATATGATAAAAAAATAGACTATCTCGGTTTAGAAAATTCAAAAATGCCAATAGAACAAGCTTATGAATTAAGAAATCAAGATATAGCACACAACTCAATAACAAAAAAAGATAATGACGAATGAATATATTTACAATTGGTTTTTTTTAGTCAATCGCCAAATTTCGCACGGGCGCAAATGAAAATCGGTGCTGTCCAATAATAGCACCAAATTTTGCCAACGCCTCCCGATGCCTTTGCGTGCCATAGCCTTTGTGTTGTGCAAATCCATAATTCGGATAAATTAAATCCAACGCCACCATTTGCTTATCGCGCGCAACTTTCGCCACAATTGAGGCGGCTGAAATCTCAGGCTCGCTCAAATCTCCACGCACAATAGCGCGACAATTTTTCACCTCTGGGCAGCGATTGCCATCCACCAAAACCCGATCATACGGCTGATTTAAATTCATCACGGCGCGGCGCATCGCCAACATCGTGGCTTGCAAAATATTGATTTCGTCAATCTCAGCAGGACTTGCCTCGCCCACTGCCCACCGACAATGCGTGGTAATTAAAGCAGCTAAAAGCGCGCGTTTTTTGGCACTGAGTTTTTTGGAATCCGTGAGTGCTGGCAAATTGGCTAACGCGTCAAAATGTGCGGGGAAAATCACCGCAGCCGCCACTACATTACCGACTAAACAACCTCTGCCTACTTCATCTACGCCGACCGTTATCATTGATATTTTTGCGTCATTAAATTTTGCATCATCGATTAATGCCTCAATTTAATACGCGCTTCCAAATCAGCAGGGGCAATAAATACAAAAGCGCGACCGCGTTTAGATTGTTGCAATAAATTCAATTTTGCCAATCCCAGTAGATCTTCTCTCGCTGTTTTATAACTAATATGTTGAGAAATTTTATGCCCTTCAATCGTATACACTGCGCCCAAATGTTGAATTGCGTGCTGAATTAACACCGCTTGACGAGCATTAATCGCACCATCGGCTAAATATGCGCTCAGCAAATTGAGGGCTTGTTGCATTTGATTTTGTTGTTTATCCACATAATCAAACACCCCCTGAATAGCCTGAAGGATAAATTTTAACTGACTATTGATAAAATACGTCAAATCAAAATTATCGTTTTCAGTCATTAAAAACGACTCTCCGTATTGAATTTGCGCGACTTTAATATATTTTGACAACGTGATATATTGAAATAACCAATAATTATTTTTTAAAATAACCCAATAAAATAGCGCGCGCGTCGTTCTGCCATTCCCATCGACAAATGGATGATCAAAAGCAAGCACAAAATGCACAATAATCGCGCGAATAATCGGATGCATAAAATAATCAGGCGAGTTGCCATTCGCAAAATCACACAAAATTTTCATACGCTCGGACAACGATTGGCAGTCGGGCGGGTTGTGCAACGATTTTTGGGTGTTGTTATCAACCACACTCACCGAATTATTTTGCCTCAATCGCCCTGCATCTTCAGGGGTATCAATCGCGCCATCGGTCACAATTCGGTGCAATTCTAAGATTAACTCAGGGGTTAAATCGTCGTGTTTATATTGATCAATAAATTGAATTGCTTGATAATTATTCGCAATCATTTGCTGCGAATAATCTTTCGGCACTTGATGATTTTGGAGCATTTTCTTGGCAACTTTGCGCGTGGTGGAAGCACCCTCTAGTTGCGAGGAATTAATCGCCTCGTCCATTAACGAGCCGATAATATATCTTTTTTTATGGTTAAAAAGATTTTCTGACTGAATCGATCCGAGCATTTTTGCATCGATTTGATGAATTTTTTCTTGAATATCGTCGGTTAAAACAAACGTAAAATTTTCAAGAAATGGCAGATTTTTTTGCTGTTGAATGCGCGAAAATCGGATAAAGTGCCAATATTGCTCGCTGTTTTCAAATTCCGCAGGCACGCTTAAATAACGCAATTTTTCCCAATGAACATAGCGCGATTTTTCATCAGTGATGCGTAATTGAACGCCTTGTTTTAATTTTTTCAGTGCTAATTCAACGAGCGCTTGGGTGGATATTTTTGGGGGATTAATAATATTCATAATCGTGCAAAAAGAATCGCAAATGCATTAATTTGCAATCATTATATAACACTGATTATTATCCCAACTATTCTTTTTATAAAAAGCAATAGTTAATTTTAAATTGTGTTGTAACTTATTGTAAAAACTAAATTTTTTTAAACAAATAATAAAATAGTTAATGTATTTTTAGCCAAATAAAAACGCGAACTATTCCTATAAAACATCAAATCGCTTTAAAACCAATGTCGCGGCGATAATACGCACCCGCCCAATCAATTTTGTGCACCAATTGATACGCATTTTCCTGCGCCTCTTTGGTGGTTTTGCCCAGTGCGGTAGCGCACAAAACACGTCCGCCATTGCTCAGCACTTTGCCATTTTGCAATTTCGTGCCTGCGTGAAATACTTTTGCATTAGCACTATTTGCTGGCAAACCAATCTCCTCGCCCGTTGCATACGCCTCTGGATAGCCATTTGCCGCCAACACCACACCCATCGCTGAGCGCGCGTCCCACTCAATCGTTGCCTCATTCAGCCTGCCCTGAGTGGCGAGCAAACACAAATTCGCTAAATTAGATTTCAGTCGCATCATAATTGGCTGGGTTTCTGGGTCGCCAAAACGACAATTATATTCCAGCACTTTGGCATTGCCGTGCGCGTCAATCATCAAGCCCGCATACAAAAATCCCGTGTAGGGCGTGCCCATCGCTGCCATCGCATCAACGGTTGGGCGAATCACCGAATCCATCACGTTTTGAAAAATCTGCGGGCTGACAATCGGCGCTGGAGAATACGCACCCATCCCCCCTGTATTTGGCCCGCTGTCGCCATTATCACGCGCTTTGTGATCCTGCGAAGTCGCCATTGGCAGGATATTTTTACCATCCACCATCACGATAAAACTCGCCTCTTCGCCCACCAAAAATTCTTCAATGACCACGCGCGAACCCGCCGCGCCAAAACGATTACCCGCCAGCATATCTTCAACCGCACGGATTGCCTCTTGTTCAGTGTGCGCAATAATCACTCCTTTGCCCGCCGCTAACCCATCGGCTTTAATCACAATCGGCACGCCTTTTTGTTGCACATATTGAAGTGCAGACGCCACCTCGGTAAACACGCCATAATAAGCGGTGGGAATGTGGTTTTGCTGCAAAAAATCCTTGCAAAATGCTTTGGATCCTTCCAATTGTGCAGCGGCTTGTGTCGGCCCAAAAATCGCCAATCCTGCGGCTTGAAACCTATCCACCACGCCAATCACTAGCGGTGCTTCTGGGCCTACAATCGTGAGTTGAATTTGATGACTTTTGGCAAATTCAATCAACCCATCAATGTCTTGTGCGTCTAATGAAATATTCGTGAGTTTATTTTCCAGCGCCGTGCCTGCATTGCCAGGGGCGACAAATACCTGTTCAATTTCCTCAAACTGAGCGCATTGCCAAGCCAAAGCATGCTCACGTCCGCCGCTGCCAATCAGCAAAATTTTCATACGTATGCCTCAATAAATTCCCTAAATTTTTTATGCGACATAATCTGCGTGCCATCGCAATTAAACGACATCGCAATGGTTGAGTTGAATAAATTAATTTCGGCTGAGCGCAAATAATAGCCCTCCAAATTTCGCAACGCAGGAATATGCTCAATAATATAGCGCAATTTCGTCTCATTTGTGAGCTGGTGCATCGTTTGATTGCGCGCGTGAACCGCATTTTGCCAGTCCTCAGACAAGCCCTGAAATGCCGAATCCCCCTCCAGCATTTGATAATACCGCTTAATCAATTGCGATTTCTCAATCAATTCAATCGTGCCAAAATGACTCGCCACATAATCAGGCAACAACAAATCCTGCGCTAAATGAATTTCAACATTAAACGGATCAAACACCGAAGCGGTTTTAATTTCGCCATTATTCAGCCCGATGGTCAGCCGATAAGTGCCAGTTTTTAAAAATAGGAATAAAAATATTTCGCTGAGTTTTTCCAGATTTTCATCCACCACATTAAACGCACGCTCGCGACGATAAACACTGTCCCGCAGGCTTTTGTCGCCTTTCACGCTGCACATCAAATCCTCATCAAAATGATACCCCACCAACGCACTTTTTTGATTTTTATCAGTTTTCATAACCGAATTTTAATCACAATTTGCCTGCACAAACAAACGTTTTGGCGCAATAATATTATTTGAGTGCGCCACGCCGATGCCCAAAAATTGCTGATTTTGATCAAATAATTTGACCGTTTTGGTGCTAAATGTTTGCGGATGTGTAATTTGTCTGCCAAATTTAATGTCGCCACTTTGCGCAGAATCCAAAAACGCACTGGCAAGATTAGGCAATAATTGCTCGCTGGGCAAGATTTTTGCGTCTAATTGTTGATAATTCGCGCCCGCTAAAGTTTCAAGCGTTGAAAATTTGCTGGTCTGTGTCAGTTCAAGATGAGCAAAACCCGTGCGCCTGAGGGTAATCACGTGCGCGCCACAGCCGAGTTTATTGCCAATATCTTCAATCAGCGTGCGAATATAAGTGCCTTTTGAACACGAGATTTCCAAACTCAAAACGCCATTTTCATAGCCCAAATACGCGATTTTCTCAATCAAAATTTGACGCGCTTTGCGCTCAACCGTGATGCCCTGTCTGGCTAATTTATAAAGTGGCTGCCCATCGCGTTTTAGGGCAGAATACATCGGCGGAATCTGCTCAATTTTGCCCACAAAACTCGCCACCACTGCGCGAATTTCCGTCTCAAGTAAATGCGCAATCGCTCGTGTTTGTAGGATTTTTCCCTCAGAATCGCCCGTATCGGTGGTTTGTCCAAGTTGCGCGCGTGCAAAATAACGCTTGTCATCGTCCAATAAAAAGCCAGCGATTTTGGTTGCCTGCCCCAAACAAATGGGCAATATGCCACTCGCCAAAGGATCCAGCGCGCCAGTATGTCCTGCTTTTTTGGCAAAAAATAGACGCTTGACTTGTTGCAAAGCACGGTTTGAACTGATGCCAGAGGACTTGTCCAACAACACTACGCCGTTAATTTCTCTGCCTTTTTTATTTTTTGCCAAGTGGAATAAACGGAAATTGAGTGGAATGTAGCGAATGCTCCACATTCACAACAGGGGCGCGAAAATAATCCGTGAGTGCGCCTTGAAACAACAAACCAATCGCAGTAGAAAGGGCAATCACTAATGCTAGTGCCAAACTAATCTTTGCCATTTTTGAATTTATTTTTTGATTTAACCCTTTCACTTGTTGATTTAATTTCTGATTGTGAGCACGCAATTCAGTATTTTCTGAAAACATCGCTTGTTGCGCTTCAGTGAAGTGTTTTGCGCCTGCTGGCATTTTAAGTGCTTGATTAATTTCATCAATTAATCGCAATCCTTCCACCAAACTTTCACGAATAAATTGGTAATATTCAATGCGGGTTTGGGTGTTAAAACGTGCGTTTTGAATGGATTTTAAATGTGCTTTAAGCGTTGCGCGAAGATGTGATTTCTGATCGTCATTTTCAATATAAATGACATTGGATTTAAAATAACCAGCCATCGTTAAAACGTATAAATCCAGTGCATCGTAATACGCACGCTTGCAATGTTTGTAGGCTTCAACCACATCGGAGGCGCCATTTTTGAGTAAATGATGTCCCGCATAACGCAATTGATTTACCGCTTGATGAGCAGACTGATCTGAGGTGAGATTGGCAATAATGCGAATGAGTTTTTCACTCTCAAAATACCATTTTTTGACATCGTCCGAAGTGATTTTGTCATCAGCGCAATCAATGTCCTCAATACTGCTTGCCATTTCTTGCTCAAGCAAATCAATTAACGCAGACGAAGACACGTCTTATAAATCTTGAATGGCTTGAACAGCCTTTTGATGCAACGCTTTGCTGCTTAAATTTTGATACGAACTTTTGCGTTTGACTTGAACACAGCCTTTGCTATTAGAATCAATTTCTTGGGACTGAAAAGCAACAATATCCGCGCTTGTTTGTGTGTGTAATGCAGTCACAATAGGATCATACGCAAACTTACGGTAGCCGAATGATTCGTTAAGATATGAGGTTAAAAGTGACATAGTGATAAATGGTTATATTATGAAATAAATAATGGGCAAATTATATACAATTAGAAACATAAAACTAAATATAAATTTATTTTTTGGAATGCTACTCACGATTTAAATCCGCCAGCAAAGCGTCCATTCGCGCGCCCGCATTCGGTGCGGGATCAAAAATAAATCGCAATGCAGGGGTGTGGCGCAAATCCACCGTTCGGGCAAGTTGGGAGCGAAAAAAACCGCTGGCTTTGCTTAATAAAGGCGCAACCGTTGCCTGATTTTCTGGATCAACTGTGTAATAAACTTTCGCCGCGCTTAAATCGCGACTGGTCAACACGTCTGTAATCACCACCCCGCTTAGCCTCGGGTCTTTCGTGTGGCGTTTTAGCAACAAAATTAATTCACGACGAATCAACTCATTAATGCGCTCAATTCGATAAGAGGGTTGTTCTAACATTGCAAAATTAAAGCGTGCGGGCGCGCTCAACTCGCTCAAATACCTCAATCTGATCGCCTTGTTGCACGTCTTTATAATTCAACACGCCGATGCCGCATTCGGTGCCAGATTTGACTTCATTGACATTGTCTTTAAAACGTCTCAACGATTCTAATTCGCCCTCATAAATCACCACACTTGCGCGCAATATCCGAATCGGACTGTCCAATTTCACCACGCCTTCATCCACCATACAGCCTGCAATATCCCCAAATTTAGGCGATCTAAAGACGTCTTTCACCGAAGCGATGCCGATGATATTTTCACTCAACTCAGGCGCTAATAATCCCGTCATCACGGCTTTCACGTCATCAATTAAATTATAAATAATGGAATAATATTCAATCCGCACTGCATCACTTTCAGCAGTTTTGCGCGCCACAGCGTCCGCACGAACATTAAATCCCAGCACCATCGCGTTTGAAGTGTGTGCTAAATTAATGTCGGTATTGTTAATCGCACCCACACCCGAGGAGACGATTTTGACGCGAACCTCATCCGTTGATAATGCTTCCAACGCTTCAACCAGCGCCTGAATTGAGCCCTGCACATCGGCTTTGACCAAAATATTGACGGTAGAAATATTGCTTTGTGCCATTTCTGATAAAAAATTCTCCCGTTTTGAAACTTGGCGTTTTTGCAATATCGCCTCACGGGCTTTGGTTTTTCTAAAATCAGCCACTTCGCGCGCACTGCGCTCGTTTTCAACCACCAAAACTTCATCGCCAGAAATGGGCACGCCCGACAAGCCCAACACTTCTACTGGGGTGGATGGGGTGGCTTGTTGCAAAACTTTGCCTTTGTCATCCACAATTTGTTTCACTTTGCCGTATTCAAATCCAGCAATCATAATATCGCCTTTTTTGAGTGTGCCTGATTGCACCAAAATCGTGGTAACTTTGCCCCGACCTTTGTCAAGTCGCGCCTCTAAAACCACGCCACTCATCGCCCCTTTGACCACGGCTGAAAGTTCTAACACCTCGGCGGTTAAGAAAATCGCCTCCAATAATGCATCAATGCCTTCGCCACTACGCGCTGACACTGGCACCATCATCACATCGCCGCCCCAATCCTCAGAAATCACATCGTGAGTTGAAAGCATTTGCTTGATTTTTTCAATATCCGCACCTTCTTTGTCAATTTTATTGATGGCAACAATGAGGGTCACGCC
Source organism: uncultured Piscirickettsiaceae bacterium (assembly GCA_964603245.1). Lineage (GTDB taxonomy): Bacteria > Pseudomonadota > Gammaproteobacteria > PS1 > Pseudothioglobaceae > CAZRUL01. The sequence continues at coordinate 12,962 of CAZRUL010000001.1, read as the reverse complement.
TGCTTGTTTTGCGTGTTTAATAGATTCAATCGTTTGTGGCATCACGCCATCATCAGCCGCCACAACCAGCACCACAATATCGGTGGCATTCGCACCACGGGAGCGCATTTTTGAAAAAGCCGCGTGCCCTGGGGTGTCAATAAACGTAATTTTCTTGCCCGCAGATTCCACTTGATACGCGCCAATATGTTGGGTAATACCACCCGCCTCACCATCGGCAACTTTAGCACTCCGAATACAATCCAGTAGCGAGGTTTTGCCGTGATCCACATGCCCCATAATCGTCACCACAGGCGGGCGAATTTGCAGATCAGCGGTGTTGTTGGTTTGTTGCGATAACAGCGTATCTTCAATTGTAATGTCTTTGCTGGGCACGCCTTTATGTCCCATTTCTTCCACCACTAACATCGCGCTATCTTGATCAATCACGTCATTGAGGGTGACCACCACGCCCATACTCATCAAAATTTTGAGCACTTCGCCGACTTTAACCGTCATCAGTTGTGCCAAATCAGAAATTTTAATATTCTCAGGAATTTTAATCTCGCGAATGATTTTCTCAACAGGCTTTTTAAACCCGTGCTGAGCCTGCTCGTCTTGCACTTTTTGCGACAGTCGGGTGCGGTCTTTTTTCTTCAGTTTGCGTCTCACATTTTTATGTGCCACGTGCAATTGCTTGCGTTTATTGCTAGCGGGACGACGCACGCCTGGCTCTTGTTTTGGCGCGGGTTTGGCTGCAACTTTGGGTTTTTCTGGCGTTGGCCGAACTTTAGACGCTGGCGTTTCGGTGGCTGGCGACGCACTCTTTGCTGGCTCTTTTGTAGTTAATTGAGCA
>CAZRUL010000001.1:0-12027 GCA_964603245.1 uncultured Piscirickettsiaceae bacterium | reverse complement strand
TGAATTTTAGCGGCTTTTAAACGCGTCATTTCTTGGCGTTTTGCGTCCTGTGCTAATAATTTTTCGTCCTCAAGTTTGCCTTCTGCTAACGCTGCTTGAATTTTAAGATTGGCTTCATCAGAAATCGGCTGTGGAATTGATGGTGCGATTTTGACGCGTTTTTTCTTCACCTGAACTTTGATTTTATGAGCAGAATTTGCGCTCACATTTTTCACTGAAGTCTTGCGTGAAATAGACAAAACAGATTTGGCAGTTTGGCGTTTTTGCATCCCGCCGACCAAAATCTTGCGCTCATCGCTGGAAATCTCGGAATCAGCAGTTTTGCCTTGAATCCCCGCATTCTCAAAAATCTTGATGATGTCATCTGGGGTTTTTTTGAGTAATTTGGATAAAGATTGAACTGTGTGCGCCATAATACTTACCTGTTGTTTTGACTAATAATTAACCGAATCGCCGATTAATTAAACCATCCTTCGTTTTCTCGTGCAGCTAAAATAATTGCAGAAGCCGTCTCGCGCTCAAGTGCTTGAATGTCTAATAATTCATCCACCGATAAATCTGCCAAATCCTCAACGGTGGCAATCTCAGATTCAATTAACGCCTGCGCTAACATTTCATCCACCCCCGCCACCGTCATCAGCGCCTCGCTGGATTCTGCATCCCCTAAAACTTGCACCAATTGCGCATCACGCGCACGATCTTGCAATTCTTCCACCATTGTTGTGTCAAATTCTGCAATTTGCGCCAACGTTTGCGAATCCGCTTCAGCCAGCTCGTCAATATTATCAAAGCCTTCTTCCATCAACACATCGGCTACTTCGGTATCCACGCCCAATTGATCGGCTAATTTGTCACTGGTTTTTTGATTTTCTTGTGCTTGTTTGTCTTCGGCTTCGGTCACTGACATTACGTTCAATTTCCAACCTGTGAGGCGGGACGCCAGTTTGATATTTTGACCGCCACGCCCAATCGCCAACGCCAACTGATCTTCTTCCACCGCAATATCCATACTGTTTTTATTTTCATCCACAGTAATTGCACTCACTTCCGCTGGTGCCATCGCGTTAATCACAAATTGCACCGCATCCGCATCCCACAAAATCACATCCACGCGCTCGCCGTTGAGCTCGTTAGAAACCGCTTGAACGCGCGAGCCACGCATTCCGATACACGAGCCGATCGGGTCAATCCGCCGATCTTTGGCGCGCACTGCAAGTTTTGAGCGCAAACCTGGATCTCTAGCACCCGACATAATTTCAATCACGCCCTCAGAAATTTCAGGCACTTCCATTTCAAACAGGCGAATCATCATTTCATTAACGGTGCGACTGAGAAAAATCTGCACCCCGCGTGGCATCGCTTTAACTTCTTTAATATAAACCCGCAAACGGTCGTTTTTGCGCACCGATTCGTTGGAAATCAAATCAAACTTAGAAATCATTCCATCAACGCCGCCCATATCCACATAAACATTGCCCCGATCCACTCGCTTCACCGTGACCATCACCACTTCGCCGACACGCTGTTTGTAATCTTCCACAATCACCGCACGCTCAGATTCGCGCACTTTTTGGATAATCACTTGTTTGACGATTTGCGCGGTGATGCGATCTAGCGGACGGGCTTCAATCGGCTCATATTTGAAATCATCAATCTCAATATTGGGCGCATCTTTTTGATAAATATGAAAAGTTTCGTCAAATTCGGTGCCATCGTCATCGACAAAATTTGCCTCATTTTCAATCACCATCCATTTTCTGAGGGTGCTCATTTCGCCAGTTTTGCGATCAATTGTCACCTCTGCATCAATGTGATTGCATTTTTTAGTTGCAACAGACAAAGCCTCTTCTAACGCTGCAAATACTTCTTCTTTAGAAATATTTTTTTCATTAGAAATTGCTTCAATCATTAAAAATAATTCCTTGCCTTCCATGCCGCTCTCCCGCTTAAAAATCCGCTACTAAGTTTGCTTTTTCAATCATATCAATGTCTATCGTCAGCGCGCCTAATTCGGTGACCAATTCAATGGTGTTATCCACTTCGCTGACTTTGCCAATCACGCCATTTAACTTACGTCGCCCTGCCACCGAGCGCACCAATCTGAGTTTGATTGTGTTGCCTAAAAAACGCTGATAATGCGCAAGACAAAACAAAGGACGCTCAATTCCTGGCGATGAAACTTCTAAATTATAGGGGCTGGTAATGGGATCTTCCACATCAAAAATACTGCTAAGTTGGCGCGATACCTGCTCACAATCGGTTAATTTAATGCCACGCTCCGAATCAATATACACTCGCAAAATACTGTGTTTGCCGCTAGCCACATATTCCACGCCCACTAATTCATAGCCCATATCGGTGATGACAGGCTGGATGAGGGGGATAATTTTGTCTGAAATTTTCACGCTTATTTATAATATTCAACGCCTAAAAAACCCCCTAAAAAAGGGGGTATAAAATTTGGTAGCGGGGACAGGATTCGAACCTATGACCTTCGGGTTATGAGCCCGACGAGCTACCAGACTGCTCCACCCCGCACTAAAGTCGGTAAATTTTACGCTTAATTTTTAGTCAATGACAATTATTTTTTTCCATCAAACCAAATCGCGCCAGCACGCTAAAATTACCCCCATTCAATCACAAAAAACAAAATTTATGAACCCCATCAAAATTGCCGTTTTAATGGACGACATTGCCAAAATCAACCCAAAAAAAGACACTTCGCTGGCGATGATGTTGGCAGCACAACGCCGTGATTGGGAGATTTACACCTTTGACAGTTGTGATTTATTCGCCCACAAAAATCAGCCATTTGCGCGCGCGACAAAAACCACCGTGACGGACGATCCCAAACATTGGTTTGAAAAATCCCCCAGCGAAATAATGCCGCTGAATGCGTTTCGGGTGATTTTAATGCGCAAAGATCCCCCGTTTAATATGGATTATATTTACACCACCTATTTGCTTGAGCAGGCTGAAAATCAGGGCGTGCTGATTGTCAATAAACCCCAGTCTCTGCGCGATGCCAACGAAAAAATGTTTGCGCTGAATTTTCCCGATTTGATTCCACAAACTTTAATCAGTGCCAATCCAGCCCAAATTACGCATTTTATTGAAGCCCAACAAACCGCCGTTGTCAAACCACTGGACGGGATGGGCGGACACGATATTTTCAAATTACGCGCGGGGGATAAAAATATCGCAGAAGTGCTGGATTATTTAACCCACGGCGGGCAGCGTCAAATAATGACTCAAGAATTTTTGGCTGAAATTGAGCACGGCGACAAACGGATTTTGCTGATTGACGGACAGCCGATTGATTATGTGCTGGCACGAATTCCCGCGGCGGGGAGTTTTAAGGGCAATCTGGCAGCCGGCGCGCGCGGCGTGGGTCAGCCACTGAGCGAACACGACAGAGCATTGTGCCGACAAATTGCGCCGACACTTAAAGCCAAAGGGTTGTTGTTTGTGGGATTGGATGTTATCGGCAATTATATTACTGAGATTAACGTCACCAGTCCGACTTGCATTCGTGAATTAGACGCGCAATTTAATTTGGATATTGCCAGCGTTTTGCTGAATTGTATTGCGCAAAAAATCCGCTCAAAACTGCTTTAAAAAAACTGATTTAAAAAACCCGCGCCAACGCCACCCCTGCGCCAACGAAAAGCAAAGACAGTCCCAAATTTAGCCCAATATTGAGCAGTGCCTGCGCATAATTTCCCGCGCCAATCATCACCAGAGATTCGGCTGAGAGTGCCGATAATGTCGTTAAAGACCCCGTCAATCCAACCACCAGCAACAACCGATACGACTCCGCTAAACTCGCCTTTTCCAACACAAAAACCAGCAATATCCCCGCCAAAAACGCACCGATAATATTCGCACTCAACGTGCCGTAGGGAAAATTCCTGCCGAGCAAAAACGCCAGCCATTCGCCCAAAAAATAACGCAAACTTGCGCCGATAGTCGCGCCGATGCCAATCAACAAAATGCTAGATAATACGCTCATCAAATCCCTCTTAAATTTAGCCGCATTTCAACTGCCCCACAATAATTGTATATTTGCCAATTTAACCGTGCAACGCTCGCTCACAATTTGGGCAAAACGCGCAAAACTTTTGTCAAATGATGACTGACGTAATCCTCTAAAATAACCGCAACGCCCGCGCTCAAAGTGATATTTTGATAGATGCGAATGCGTTTCATCAGGCAAATTATTAGACCAAAAAATGAGACATAAACAAAGAAGAGACGCGCTACTCAAACGATTAGAACGTGATTGTGTGGTGATTTTAACCACAAACCCAGAGCAGCCGCGCAATGGCGACGTATTATACCCATTTCGCGCCGATAGCGATTTTTGGTATTTTACGGGACTGACCGAACCGAATGCGATTGCGGTTTTTTCTGAGCAAAATTACACAATTTTTTTGCGCGACAAAGATCCCGCGCGTGAAATCTGGGACGGCAAACGGCTGGGCGTAAAAGATGCGCCGCGTGTTTTGTTGGCCGATCAAGCATTTTGTATTGAAAATTTAGCCGATGAATTGCCAAAACTTATCCCTCAAACTGCCACGATTTATTACGATGCCAAGCCTTTTGCGCGAAACAAACTCGACGAAATGCTTACCCCACTTCTCACATCGCGAAATTGTCAAACGCTCAACGCACACTCAAGTGAAATGCGTTTGATTAAAGACGCGGACGAGATTGCGCTGATGCAACAGGCCAGCGATATTTCCATCACGGCACATACGATGGCAATGGCACAAGTGAAAAACGGGCTGTTTGAATACGAAATCGCGAGTATTTTTGATGGGTTTTTCAAAAAAAACAACGCCCAGCACGCTTATCCACCGATTGTGGCGGGGGGTAAAAATAGCTGCGTTTTGCATTATATTGAAAATAACGAAACGCTCAAATCAGGCGATTTGCTGCTGATTGATGCAGGCTGTGAAGTGGCAGGATACGCCGCCGATATTACTCGCACCTTTCCGATTAATGGCAAATTTTCGCCCGCGCAACAACAAATTTATCAAATTGTATTGAGCGCGCAACTCGCCGCCATTGCCAGTATTGCGCCGAATATTTCGGTGAAAAAACCGCACGAAATCGCCAGCGATGTGATTCGCAACGGATTGATTAAATTAGGCATATTAACGCTAAACGGCGATCTGGCGCAATTTTATATGCACGGAACGGGGCATTGGCTGGGGTTGGATGTGCATGACGTTGGCGCTTACAAATTGAACCATCAAAACCGTCATTTTGTCGCAGGAATGGTGATGACGGTTGAGCCAGGAATTTATATTCGCCAACATCCCGCAATTAACCCGATTTACTGGAATATTGGCATTAGAATTGAGGACGATGTTTTAGTGACTGAGTCTGGAAATCGCGTGCTCACGCAGAATTTAGTCAAAGAAATAGCCGATATTGAATTTTTAATGGGGAAAAAATGAACATACAACAGGCCATCAAAACGGTCATCGCTGGACAAAATTTGAGCGAAAATCAAATGACTCAAGTGATGAACGACATTATGACGGGCAAAACCACGGACGCACAAATCGGCGGTTTTTTGGTGGGATTGTCCATCAAAGGCGAAACAATTGAGGAAATTACCGCTGCTGCCAAAGTGATGCGCGCACTCGCCACGGGTGTTGAAGTCAAAAATCCCAAACATTTGGTGGATACCTGTGGCACTGGTGGCGACGGACTGGGGCTGTTTAACATTTCCACCGCGTGTGCGTTTGTGGTGGCAGCCGCGGGTGGCACAGTGGCTAAACACGGCAATCGCGGCATCTCGTCTAATTCTGGCAGTGCGGATGTGCTGGAAGCCGCAGGGGCAAATTTGGATGTCAGCCCAACACAAATCAGCCAGTGCATTGAAAAAATCGGCGTGGGATTTATGTTCGCACCTGCCCATCACGGCGCGATGAAACACGCCATCGGCGCGCGCAAATCTTTGGCAGTGAGAACGATTTTTAACCTGCTCGGGCCGCTCACAAATCCCGCCAAAGCACCGAATCAAGTGATGGGCGTGTATGCCAAATCCTTGGTTGAGCCAATCGCTTATGTGCTCAAAAGTTTGGGCGCGAAACACGTGATGGTGGTGCATTCTGCCGATGGATTGGACGAGATTTCCATCGCCGAACCAACTTTTGTGGCGGAATTAAAAAACAATCAAATCACCACTTACCACATTAGCCCGCACGATTTAGGCTTGCCCACAGGCGATTTGAGCGAAATTAAAGCCCAAAATGCGCAAGATTCACTCGCGCTGATTGAGCAGGCATTGAGTGGCAAAAATGGCACAGCAAAAAATATTATTGCGCTAAATGCGGGTGCGGCAATTTATGTGTGTGGGCTGGAAAACTCCCTGCAAAATGGCGTTGATAAAGCCATTCAAATTTTAAATAGCGGACTGGCTCAACAAAAATTAGCCGACTTTGTGCGCGCATCAAACGAGAATTAAAATGAACAAAAACACAAATTTGATTTGGATTGATTTAGAAATGACGGGACTGTTGCCAGAAAAAGACGTGATTCTTGAAATTGCCACGGTGGTGACCGATGCCAAACTCAACATACTTGCGCAAGGACCGGCGCTGGCAATTTATCAAAACAACACGATTTTGGCGGGAATGGACGAGTGGAATACCGAGCATCACACTAATTCTGGGCTGGTTAATCGGGTTAAAAAAAGCACGATTTCGGCGCAACAAGCTGAGGCGCAAACGCTGGATTTTTTGGCGCAATATGTCAATGCTGGCACCTCGCCGATGTGTGGCAATACTATTTGTCAGGACAGGCGTTTTTTATACAATTATATGCCTGCGCTGGAACGGTTTTTTCACTATCGGCACATTGACGTTTCTACCTTAAAAGAGCTGGTGATGCGCTGGAAACCTGAGGCAAAAATGCTGTTTAACAAAGACTCGGCACATTTAGCGTTGTCTGATGTTTTGGATTCTATTGATGAGTTGAGGCATTATCGGGAGCATTTTATTCGAGTATAGTTTTGTGTTGTCCAAAAAAAAATGATGCAAAAAAAAAGTTTTTTCTAAATTATTCTAAAGATAAAAAAAGCATTTTTTTTGATAAAAATTAAAGAAGTTTTTTTAAATGTATTTCTTTCGATTTCAGTTTCAGTATAATTTGCGTTTTTTAATGGCACAAAAAGTTAAATAATTTTAGTGTCTGAAAATAATTAACCAAAAAAAATACTATGAATATTCCAAGCCAAAAAAGCATTCAGTTTGCCAAAGAATCTGCTGAGAGAATCAGCAAAATTGAAATCACATCCGAGCCAAAATTCTACTTTGAGGCTGATAGCAAAAGTTCAAACTCAATTGATGAAAAATTTATTCTCTCCTTAGAAAATGGCGAGCATTTAAACGATAATTTTTTGAAAATCTAACTTGTCATTTTTCTATGTCTGATCCAATAACAACGATATATAAGCCTCACTACCAAAGAATTTTAAAAGTATTTGTCACTACTCTGCCTTACGCTTATAAAGGCTATACAAAAATTACAGACATCCAACACAATGCAGCCACACTACAAGGCATTCAGACTGACTTTGAAAGTTGTATTGGTTTTTATTCAGAAGAAATATTCATTGCCACTTCTGCCAAAATTAACACCTATTTAAAAGATTTTTCAGTGATGCCAAAAGGCTCAATTGATGAATTCAAAATTATATTTTTTCTCGCCAAAACACTCTCAAGTTTCCTAGAAAGAGATGGCTTAAAAACTGCATCAAGGGTAGTTCTTTCAATTATGATTGGCATTCTTGATGAAAAACTTACGCTCGTAAATGCCAAACGCCCTAAACTCACAGAGCGAACAATTACTCTAATACGAGACGGGGTTTTATTTGAAAAAACAGGAGAGGTTGGTTTATATCTAACTTACAAATGTCTATATAAGCACGCTGAAGAAAATCAAAACCTCTAAAATCTGGCTAGCACCTGCAAAAATCAATCTATTTTTGCATATTAATTCCAAAAGAAAAGATGGCTATCACAGCCTACAAACCCTATTTCAATTGTTAGATTTTTATGATGAACTGAGTTTTTCCATCACCGACAATCCAACTATTACGCGTATTCGTGGCAATGAAACCGTGCCACACGATCAAGATTTAATCGTCAAAGCCGCCAAACTTCTACAACAAAAAACCAACACCAAACACGGAGCGAATATCTCAATCGTCAAACGCATTCCTGCGGGCAGTGGGCTGGGTGGTGGCTCATCGAATTGCGCAACCGTGCTGATTGCACTCAATATTTTGTGGAATACTCGTCTGACGCAAACCCAACTGATACAACTCGGACTCAAATTAGGTGCGGATGTGCCCGTTTTTATCAAAGGACAAAGCGCGTGGGCGCAAGGGATTGGCGACATTCTCACCCCAGCCACCCTGCCTCAACACTACTTTTTAGTGGTGTTTATCAACAAGCACATTTCCACTGCAAAAATTTTTTCGCATTATGCATTGACAATGCGCCCCGCGATAGGGAAAATTTCGGATTTTTCTAAGATTGAAAATACGCACAACGATTGCCTTCAAGCAGCCATTTTACTAGAGGGTGAAATCGCGCAAGCGTTGGCACTGCTTGATACTTGCGTTGATGCCATCGGCAAAGCAAGAATGAGTGGCACGGGCAGTTGTGTTTTTGCAGAATTTTTAACGGAAAAAAAGGCGTTGGTAGCGCAACAAAAAATACCAAACCGCTGGACGAGTTTTGTCGCGCAAGCCATCAACACTTCTCCTAACCTTCATTGGGCTGTCGCCAAGCGGTAAGGCAACGGGTTTTGATCCCGTCATGCGCAGGTTCAAATCCTGCCAGCCCAGCCATTTTGCGCACGTATTTGCAGATTAGCCCATTCATTTGCGATTAACGTATAATGCCGATTTTGCATAAATTGACACAATTCTATGTCACTTGACAAAATCAAAGTCTTTAGCGGCAATTCAAACCCACTACTCTCCAACGAAATCATCACCCATCTCGGTGTTGCCACAGGCAAAGCGATGGTGAGTAGATTTAGCGATGGCGAATCTCAAGTAGAAATTCTAGAAAACGTGCGCGGCTGTGATGTGTTTGTGATTCAGTCGACTTGTGGACCTTCTCCCGCTGAAACCTTGATTGAATTGTTAATTATGGTGGATGCCCTCAAACGCTCATCGGTCGAACGCATTACCGCAGTCATTCCGTATTTTGGCTATGCTCGGCAGGATCGTCGCTCACGTCTCACCCGCACTCCGATTACCGCAAAACTCGTTGCCACGTTGATTGAATCCGCGGGGGTGAATCGCGTGCTGACGATTGATTTACACGCGGATCAAATCCAAGGATTTTTTAATATCCCAATTGACAATATTTACGCTCAATCCGTGTTAATGAACGATATTGAATCCAAACATTATCAAAATATCGTCATTGTTTCCCCCGATGTCGGCGGTGTGGTGCGTGCGCGTTCTGCGGCTAAACGACTGAATGACGCTGATCTTGCCATTATTGACAAACGTCGTCCCGCTCCGAATATGGTCAAAGTGATGAACGTCATCGGGGATGTCAAAGGGCGCACCTGTATTTTGATTGATGATATGGTGGATACCGCTGGCACTCTGTGTCAAGCCGCCAACGCGCTGAAGGAAAAAGGCGCGCGCCAAGTGATTGCTTATGCCACCCACGCGGTGCTCTCGGGCAATGCGATTGAGGCAATTACCCACTCTGAACTGGATGAGCTCATCGTGACCAATACCATTCCCCTGTGTGCTGAGGCGGTGAATTGCACCAAAATCCGCCCACTCTCTATTGCGCCGATGTTAGCTGACGTGATTACTCGCATTAGCAATGAACAATCCATTAGCACCATCTTTTTAGACAAGAAATAATCCGCACTAATCCGCACAATACGCCCCGCCTCGCGCAAATACTTCAGCCAAATCCTTGTATAATCGCGCGCTAACTCTGATTTATCCCAATCTATATCATCACACGCCCACACACGCTTTATGGAATACAACACCGAAGAACACAAGAAAGCCCTAGAGAAACTCATCACCATCGGCAAAGACCGCGGCTACCTCACTTTCTCTGAAATCAACGACATTCTGCCCAAAGATCTGCTCACCACCGAACAAATTGAGCCCATCGTTGCGATTTTAGAAGAATTAAACATCAGCGTCTCAGACAAAATCCCAGACGTAGATACATTAGTGGTAGAAACAGGCGACAAATCACAGACAACTTCCGCTGAAACTGCCCTCGCCGCACTCGCCGCTCTAGATTCAGAATTCGGCAGAACCACAGATCCCGTCAGAATGTATATGCGTGAAATGGGCGTGGTGGATTTATTGCAACAATCAGACGAAATTCGAATTGCCAAAGAAATTGAAGCAGGCGTATTTGAGATTATGCAAAGCGTCACCCTGTATCCCGCTGTCTCAGACTATTTTTTCAAAGCCCACCACCGTTTTGCCGAAGGAAAATGCAAACTCACGGATGTTATTATCGGTTATCAAGGCGACGCCGAAGAGTTTGCGGAGAAAAAACGCGCCTTTGATGCAGGTGAATTAGACGAAGACGAAGAATACGCGGAGTTAGAAGAATTAGAATACACTGGCCCGAATGAAACCAACGTTGGTGCGCGCTTTGATCACATTTTAGCCGATTACCAAACCTATCAATCCGCCAGCGAAACGCTCGGTTTTAGCAATTCAAAAACCATTAAATCCCGCCATCAGTTGTCCGTCAAACTCTCAGACTTACGCCTAGCCCCCAAACTCGTCGGAGTGATGGCTGAGATGATTAAAGAGCAAGCCATTCTCGTCAAAGCTCAAGAAAAAACCATTCTCAACACTTGTCTGTATGCAGGTATGTCACGCGCGCAATTCTTTGCGTTGTTTGTGGATCACGAAACCGATCTAAACTGGCTCAAAGGCGCTAAGTTATCCCAAAAAATCACCAAAGCCTTAGCCAATGATGGCAAAGAAATCCTCTACGCACAGAAAAACCTATTAGAACTTGAGCAAGCAATGCAGCTCAGCATCAAAGAATTCAAGCAAATCAACAAACGCTACCGCTATGGCGACCGTATGGCAAAGAAAGCCAAGAAACAAATGATTGAAGCCAACCTCCGCCTAGTCATCTCCATTGCCAAAAAGTATGCAAACCGCGGACTCCAATTCCTTGACTTGATTCAAGAAGGCAATGTCGGGCTAATGAAAGCCGTGGATAAGTTTGAATACCGCCGTGGCTACAAATTCTCAACCTATGCCACGTGGTGGATTCGCCAAGCCATTACCCGCTCAATCGCTGATCAGGCGCGCACCATCCGCATCCCCGTGCATATGATTGAAACCATCAACAAACTCAATCGCGTGCGGCGCCAACTGCTACAAAGGTTCGGACGCGAAGCCACTGCTGATGAATTAGCCGTGGAAATGGACTTGCCCATCCAAAAAATTACCAAGATTCTCAAGATTGCCAAAGAACCTCTGTCTATGGAAACCCCAGTCGGAGACGATGAAGACTCTAACATTGGCGATTTTATTGAAGATGTCAGTATGGCGTCCCCTGTTGCCATCACCACGCAGCAAAGTTTGAACGAAACCACTCTAGAACTGCTCAACAACCTCTCCACGCGCGAGGCAAAAGTGCTCAAAATGCGCTTCGGTATTGGGATGCACACCGATCATACATTGGAAGAAGTCGGTCGTCAGTTTGATGTCACCCGCGAGCGCATTCGGCAAATTGAGGCAAAGGCACTGCGCAAACTCCGTCACCCTTCACGCGCGTATAAATTGCAGAGTTTTTTGGAATAAAACACCACGCAAGTTTCCCGTTTCGGGCCTATAGCTCAGCTGGTTAGAGCAATCGACTCATAATCGATTGGTCCTTGGTTCAAGTCCAAGTAGGCCCACCATCTTTTTATCACTCAACCAGTCGTTTGAATGGCTTATTGTGTGTTTTAGTGTGATGTTTTGCGGTATTAATTGAATTT